>JALVAL010000602.1 GCA_027011205.1 Gammaproteobacteria bacterium | reverse complement strand
CTTATGGGTTAATTCCGGGATTAATGATTGCGTTTATAACGTGAGAATTTAGTGCTTTTATAGGCCCCTTCAACGACATAGCGGCCTAGCAGCATAAATTCTTCTTTACTGCTGGTACGCCCCGTATAGCGCATAACCCGTTTGCCATTAAGATCAAAAAAGGCGATAACCGGGGTGGCTCTGACTCGGTTTTCCTTAAACGCAAAGTCTTTTTGAGTCATAGTTTTACCCTGAAAACTGGTCATTTCCACATCCCCTTCTATATCTACAGCAAAAATCAGAAAATTGTTTTTAAAATATTTCTGCACATCAGGCTGATTAAGGACATTTTTTTTCATCCAGTGGCAAAAGGGACATTCATCCATTTCAAAAAAAATCATAATACCTTTTTTACTCTGTTCTCTGGCTGTTGCCAGTTCTTCGGTAAAATCACCAAAAGTTGAATCAAAAAAATGCTCCTCCGGTGACAGTGTTTTAGCCGCATTAACTGCAACGTTGAAAGACAGTAATATCAGCAGAAGCAGATACCTGGATGGTCGTTTATAAGTGGCAGAAAAAAACAATGCTTTACCCTCTTTTAAGACTTATCATTATTGTTTTGTATTATATTGTTCTATCATTTTATTAATACGCCGTCCATCGGTCATACCGGTAACTCGACGAGCAATTTTGCCTTCCGGTGAAATTAAAATTGAGGTTGGTAAACCTCTGGGTTCGCCAAGCGCCTGAATAATGGCTTCATTAACCCGTGTTACAGGGTAAGAAATAAGATACAGATCGACAAACTTTTTTAATTTTTCATCTTTTATACCTGGCTCATAATTAACGCCAATAACTACCGCATCATCTGTTTCCAGATGAAAGTCAGACAAATCAGGAATTTCTTTTCGACAGGGCGGACACCAGGTTGCCCAGAAGTTCACCAGCACCCACTTACCTTTATAATCAGACAGGCTGTGTTTTTCTCCTTCCAGATCAGTAAATTTAAAATCCAGTGCACTGGCACTGGTATTGAACAGCATCAGACATAGTACAATATATATAAAAGAATAAATCTGTTTCATTTTTTGGTTCTCTAATCATAAAGTGAAAATACTGATTTTACCGACTGATTCAGCTCCTGAGCAAGGATCTTATTAGTTTGACCGATAATACTGGATAAAGGTTCATCTATAACCTGTTTGGGTAATGGATAAGGTAATTCATTATAAAGATCCCATAAGGTTAGACTATCCAGATCTCTTGTCAGAGCCCAGAAATCATTTTCTGTGCGATGGATCCAGTGTAAGTTTTGCAATTCATTTAATATCAACTCCAGCTCTCGTTCAAAACGCAGTACCGGTTCATTATGCAGTTCACTGTCACTGACTGTCTGCCCATGCCGGGATGCCCGAAAAAGTACTCTTAGAATATGAAATACCGATAAAAAACTATGCTGGGATAAATGATAATCCGACAATGAGAAATCAAACAAAGCCATACAGCGGGTCGTCATAGCGCCTAGTAATGTCACCAGCCAGGAGATATAAATCCAGATTAAAAATATCGGCAAAGTAGATAAAGCCCCATACAAACTGCTGTAGGTATGGTTATTGCTGATATACAATGCAAAGCCCTTTTTTGACAATTCAAACAGAATAGTAGCTGTTAGACCACCTGCCAGAGCATGTTTAAAACTAACAAGGGTATTAGGAATCATCAGATAGGTCAGGCTAAACGCCAGTAAAGTCAGTAGAACCGGTACCAATGTCAGTATTTCTGCTTTGAACCCCACCAGTTCCGCAGCATCATTAATCATGGGCAGTGAGGTAATATAGGATGTAATCATCAAACTGATACCAATCAGTAATGGCCCAAGTGTTAGAATTGCCCAGTAGATCAAAAAGTTACGCATAATATTTTTGCTGCGTTTAACTTCCCATATCTGGTTCAGTGATCGATCAATCTGCCAGACCAGCATTAATGCAATAACAAACAGACTGATGAGTCCCACTAAAGTCAGCTTGGAGGCCTTACCCACAAATTCATGCAGGTATTGCTGAATAACCTCGCTGGATGACGGTACAAAGTTTTCAAAAATAAATTTTTGTAGCTCCATAAACAGGCTGTCAAAGACGGTAAAAGTGGAAAAACCGGCAAATATTACAGCCATTAACGGCACCAGGGACAATAAAGAGGTATAACTTAAAGAGGCCGCTGTTTCAGTACAGCGCTGCTGAAAAAAACGCTGTAATACAAACCAGTAAAATTGAGCCAGACGCTTAAAATATGTCATATTTCCTGAAGATAAGATAAAGAAGTTCCAGGCTGAATATTTTTTTGCAACTATCCAGCGTGATTAGATTGTGTACCAGTTCAAGGCTTTTTCACACAGAGAATGTAAGCGTATATCAATACTTGACCATTTTCAGATACTCCTTATGGGTAGAGTACGAAAATAACGCACTATCCTTAATCACAAGAGCGGGCAAAAGTGAATACGCTGAGCAGTTAGTTTTTATTTTACAATAAAAAAGGGGGCTGTATGCCCCCTTTTTCTAGTAAACCCAGCACCTCACCTTAAAAGACGAGGCTTTGGGAAAAAAGTTGTCAGCCCTGCTATCCTCAACCTTAAGGACGAGGCCTACGAGGTGCCGGGTAAAAAAAGAATATTTTATGATTTGCTAAAACGTTCTTTAACTGCCTTGTCCTGTTCTATGCTTTGTTTTTTAGCCATTTGAGACTGGTCTAAAGCTTTGTCAGCCAGCGCGCTTGCTTTGGCGGCATCACCCGCTGCCAGAGCTTTTTCTGCCTGCTTTATGATTTTGCCAGTATCACGCCAGGCATAACCACCTTTAGTAGCCGTTTCAAGGGCAGACTTGGCCTCAGCAATCAGCTGAGTTGCATCCTGTTTAGAGTTGCCGGCCATATCACCCGTGCGTGATGTATTAGTACACCCTACAGTCAGACCCAGTGCTAAAGTAACCACCCCCAGAAACTTAGCATAATTTTTAAATTTCATTCTTCTTATGACTCCTGATTTATATTGATTCAGTCGGTATTGTTTATTAAGCTGCTACCTTTCAAATAGAAATAATCCATTTAAAATGGTATAAAAGTCTATCTGTTGTTCATACTGAAAACTGACTTCAATATATGCCCAGATAATGTTTCAATGACCTTAAGTGAAAAGGTATCATTGACCAGTTAAAGTGTCAAGAAAACAGTCGCTATTTAAAACAGAATAAACATAAAACAATGTACTAATATAGCCTGTTTTAACTGACTTCAGCTGTATAAATCAGCAATTAACAGACATTTTAGGTTTTTTGCCACTAAAACAGATAAAATCCACTTTTTTAAATTATTATTGTGAGAATCCATTCATTATGTCCCAGATCCTGATCCTGTATTATTCACGCCATGGTGCTACCGCGAAAATGGCTCACCTGATTGCCCGAGGTGTCGAGAAAGTATCCGGCATGTCAGCCATGCTTAGAACCGTGCCTGAAGTGTCTGCTGTTTGTGAAGCCACTCAAGGCAGCATACCGGATAGTGGTGCGCCATATGTCACCAATGATGATCTGGCACACTGTTCCGCTCTGGTTCTGGGCAGTCCGACACGGTTCGGCAATATGGCAGCTCCATTAAAGTATTTTATAGATTCAACCTCAACCAGCTGGATGTCCGGCCATCTGGCCGGTAAACCTGCAGCGGTATTTACCTCTGCGTCCAGTTTACATGGCGGACATGAAACCACCTTATTGTCTATGATGTTCCCCCTGCTGCACCATGGCATGGTACTGGTAGGAACCCCGTATAGTGAGACAGCGCTGATATCAACGACTACAGGAGGTACACCTTATGGTCCCAGCCACCTGGCAGGTAAAGACAGTAACTTACCCATCAGCAGCGAAGAAAAGAACCTCTGTATTGCTACTGGTCATCGTATTGCTGAAATAGCAAAAAAACTGGAATCAAATTAAAAACATGTCTGAAATAAATTCTGAAAAACAAAAAAAACTGATTTTTTATCAAAATATCGCATTAACAGGCTATTTTTCCCTGTTTTTAATTTTAATGCTGAATATTGTCTGGCTGATACCATCCATACATTTTCCCACTGCGCTGGTATTGCTCGTTATTGTCAGTCCATTGTTATTTCCAATGCGCGGCCTGTTGAATAGTAAAACCTATACCTATCAATGGGCCAGTTTTCTTTCTCTGGCCTATTTTGCACATGGCATCAGTGAAATTTCAGCTCATCCGAACTCCTGGTATGCCGGCCTGCTGGAAACTATTGCCGCTGTCATTATGTATCTGGGCTGTATACTGTACGCACGGGTCTTTAAACAGGCAATGAAGGCAAGCAAGCGCCGGATCAAACAGAATAAATAATACTTTTCACCAATGGAACCGTCAGCTTACGCTGTTCAGCCAGGCTGACATAATCCAGTTTATCCAGTAATGTGATCAGTTTTGGAAGACTGCGACTGGTGTGTTTCATAATATAGGCCGCAACCTCATCACTCATAACCAGCCCCCTCTGTGATGCCCGCAGTTTTAACACTTCAACCTTAGCCGGATCATCCAGCGGCTGAACCTGATAGGTTAAGCCCCAGCTTAAGCGGGAGCGTAAATCAGGCAGTTTAATTGCGCAATTAACCGCACTATTATCAGCTGCCAGAATCAAACGACCGCCCTTATCACGCATACGATTAAAAAAATGAAACAGAGCTTCCTCCCACTGACTATGTCCGGAAACCGCATGCACATCATCAAGACACACCAGATCCATCATTTCCATCCCTTCCAGCATATCCGGTGTCAGCTCCGCCAGCAGGTCTAAAGGCAGATAAAAGGCATTTTTTTCAGCCGTTTGATAACTTTGAGTAACGGCCTGCAGTAAATGACTTTTTCCACAACCCTTTTCACCCCATAAAAATATCAATGACTCCTGCTCATCGCTTAAAGAATGAAGCAGCTGCTGGTTCCGGGCAATAATAAAATTATCAAAACTGGCAAATTCAGGAGCCTGGAAAGACAGGGGCAGTTGCTTATTCATAGATAAAATTTATAAAGTGTCATTAGTTTAATAATGCTATTATATACTTTTTAGACCTCTTTTCTTAAATCGTTTCTTAAAATATGTTAACAACACCAGTTTCTGACATCCCCCTGCAAACAATCAATTCCTCAGTCTTTAAAGAAAAAAGACTGTCAGTCTCCATATTAAGAACCGATCTTTACGATCCGCTTATTTCCGGCAATAAATGGTTTAAATTAAAATATAATCTTTTAGCGG
>JALVAL010000601.1 GCA_027011205.1 Gammaproteobacteria bacterium | reverse complement strand
ATTCAGTAATGCCATAAAAATATTTATTATATTCATAAAAACATATATTATATTTCAATTCAATCAATTTATTCTTTTATTCAGGTAGTAAATATTGAAGATCATTATTATCACTCCGGCCAAACAAAAATCACTGTCAGGCAATCGGGCAACCGCCCAGCGCTGGGCTTTTTTTCTACAACAATCAGGGCATCAGGTCACTATCTCAGTACAGTGGGATGAAACACCCTGTGACCTGATGATTGCCCTGCACGCGTGGCGCAGTGCTGATACTATTAGTCGTTTTAAAGAAAAATACCCGCAAAAACCATTGATTGTTGCCATGACAGGGACAGATCTTTACCGTTTTATCCATACTCATCCAGAGCCAACACTGGCATCAGTAAAATCAGCGGATCAACTGGTTGTTTTGCATGACAAGGCTTATCTGGCATTGCCGGAGGAGGTTCACCACAAGGTTCATGTCATTTATCAGTCTGCCATTCCACTGCCCCCTGCCATGAAACAGAATAATAAACGCAGTCAAAGAAACTTTGATATTTGTGTGGTTGGTCATTTACGTGAGGAAAAGGATTCTCTGCGAGCCGCCTACGCTGTGCGTGACCTGCCTGAGTCCAGTCGAATCCGGGTCAGGCATTACGGCAAGGCTCATAATGACGAATGGGCTGAAAAGGCACGAGAGGAAATGCGGATTAACCCACGTTACCACTGGTTTGGGGAGGTAAAACACGGGCAGATACGACAGGCCTATGCGCGTTGTCATTTAATGGTGCTGTCCTCTATTATGGAAGGTGGTGCCAATGTTATTTCAGAAGCAACAGTGGCAGGATTGCCTGTCATTGCTTCAGATATTATAGGCTCTGTTGGTTTGCTGGGAGATGACTTTGCTGGCTATTATCCAGTACAGGATACCAGTGCCTTGCGTGAATTGCTGCTTAAAGCCGAAACTGACCCCGATTTTATCAGCTTGCTCAGACAACAGGGTGATCAGCGAGCAAAGTTATTTCTTCCTGAAGCGGAAGGTCAACAGTGGCGAGATCTGTTAACCTTTATGGGCTTGCAATAGGATCAGCAGATACTGATCGGCGCCTGATCCTCAGACAGAGTTTTAACCTGTCCTATTACTTGCGTATCCCTGTATCCAATAGCACGTAATCTTTCTACACATTCATCAGCTTTGTCCGCAGGTACACCCGCCAGTAAACCACCGGCTGTTTGCGGATCGAAGAGTAATGGAAAAGCCGGATGCTTTGACGCGGCCTCAATGTCCTGCACTGCACGCCGTAAGCGCAGATTCGCGGGTTGAAGTGATGACAGTATACCAGCCCTGACCGTGTCCATGGCACCATCAAGAAGCGGCAATGCATCCAGATATATCTCTGCATCCACCTGGGACGCTTTAGTCATTTCTATCAGGTGACCAATGATGCCAAAACCGGTCAGATCGGTGCAGGCACTTGCATCAAAGCTTTGCAGACATCCTGCCGCCTGCTGGTTTGATAATAACATCGATTGTATGGCAGCATCTACCCAGCGGCCTTTTGCCTTACCTCGCATCTCTGCCGCAAATAAAGTGCCCGTACCAACGGCCTTGGTTAGTACAATAGCATCACCCGGTTGCAGGCCGCTTTTTCTCCACACTTTGTTGGGGTCGACAATACCATTTACGGTGAGACCAAATGCCAGCTCTGCGCCTTCGCTGGAGTGGCCGCCGGCAAGCACTGCCCCGGTGGGTTGTACAATGGACATGGCACCCGCCATAACATCATACAGGGTTTCTTCAACCACCCTTTCGCGACCATAGGGTACGGTGGCAATAGCCAGCACCGACTGGGCTTCAGCGCCCATGGCAAAAACATCACCTAATGCATGATTGGCGGCTATGGCCCCAAAAGTATAGGTGTCTTCAATAAATGCCCGGAAGTAGTCAACACTTTGCACCATGACTTTGCCTTCAGGAACCGCCAGCATGGCGCAATCATCAGGTGAGTCACGACCAATCAGTACATCGTCGCGTTGTTCATCGGGTAATCGCTGCATGACTCGGGACAATATGGTAGCACCCACTTTTGCGCCGCAGCCGCCGCAGCGCATGGCCAGGGTTGATAACTCCTTGATCGCTTCCGCGTCGGCAATTCCCGAGGCCAGTTGTGGGCTGCTGTCATCTTCCTCCATCTCCGGCAATTCATTGAACTTGGCCATGAAGCGTACATCAATCCAGTTCTTGTATTGCCAGAGCCAGGCCGATTCGTAAGACCAGCCCCCACGTGATGCGATGGCATATTTATCCCCGGTGCTGACCAGGCCAAGAAAGTTTTTTTGTGCCCGATAGGGACGTAAGCGGCGGCCAGTTGCGGCGGCTCTAACATTGTCAGACAGCACCGGACCCTGGCGCACTGCAAATACACCCGATTTAGGCCTTGGATCAGGCAGTGATGCAATATCACCTGCGGCAAATATACCTTCATGCGACAGGGATTGCAGATTGGCATCTACCTTGATAAAGCCCGTGTCATCAACTGCCAGGCCGGCTTCAGCTGGCCAGTCTGGTGCAGAGGCAGTGGTCACCCAGATGACCGCATCTGCAGGCATGGACTCACCATCCTGCAGGATTACCCGGTCTAATTTTACCTCAGTGACTTCGGTGGCGATCCTGATTGTAATATTGCGTTCAGCAAAAATTCGTTCAAAGCGTTTGCGCACACCAGCATTATGCATAAACATAATGCTGGTGCTTTTTGTCAGCAGGGTATAGTGTAGACGCGTTGGATCCTGCCCGGCGTCTTTTAACATTTTCTGCAGTCGATGCTGGGTGGACAGCGCCAGTTCGACTCCGCCTGCGCCGCCGCCAACAACGACCACTCGAAAGGTTCCCGCAGTTGATCGAATGCGTTCAATCAAATGCTCCCATTTCTGTAAAAAGATATCGATGGGTTTTGCCGCAAGCGCAAATTCGTCCACACCAGGAACTTCAATACTGCTGGGTCGGGAGCCGGTATTAATGGACAGCAGATCATAGGATATAGGGGGGCGTCCGGGCGCATAAACTTTTTTATTTTTAATGTCCAGCTTATCCACTTCAGCATGATAAAGCCTTGCCCCGGCAAATCGGGCCAATGGCCCCAGATCGATATGACAGTCATCATAGTCATAATGACCTGCGATGTATCCGGGCAACATGCCAGAATAAGGGGTATCGATGTCTCGTGTTATCAAAGTGATGCGTAGTCCTGGAACCGGCTTCATACCCTGACGTTTCAATACGGTCACATGGGCGTGGCCGCCACCGACCAGAACCAGATCCTTAACAACGGGCGATTTAGTGTGCATTATAATTTCCTGTGTTGAATGAGCAGCGCACGAAACAGGTGGACACTGAATAGTTCTTCCGCATCGGCTCACAGATCAAGTGAATGTAACCCGACACGCCAGCCTGTGCCATGACTTATATTACGTTAAATAAATATTTCCATCGATTTCTTCCAAAATAATTTTTTATCCAGTACCTGGCGACCTGTCTTACAATGGGAGCAAAGCACCATTTCATCACCCACAGAAGGCAATTCACATTCATTTTGCACAGTATCGGATGGATATGAAAATGATGTGGTATGGAAATAAGGCACTGGTAGTAATTCAAGCAGAGGTTTTTCAAACCACTGCCATGTCTGTTTTGTATGGTATTTTGGGCAACTGAGATTTTTACAGGAATGAAAGGCATTGATGAACTGTAACGTTGCCTGCAACCGTACTTTTATCAAGTTTCCCATGTCTGCAGTTTTTCATCACCGAGCAGATAACATTTATACTGGTTCCCTTATCTTGCTGGCAAGATTCAGATATCAGGTAAAATATTCCCGTATGGCCGATTCGATTTTGCTACTGGGTACAACAAAAGGTTTCCTGGTAATTGTAATTTCGACTTTATCTTTAGAGAAGACAACATACTTACCTTTGATCTTGCCGGAAAATTCCCCTTTATCTGTATCACCCTTGAATTTTCCGCCGTTTTCAACAATAGCATTTTCAACTTTCTTAAGGGTAGAAGAAAGGTCATTATTAATAAATATATTGAATGTATGTGCCATATAACATGTTGCCTTATTAATTATGCAATGATACCAGAGGCCAGGAATCCGTCCAAGAATAGAAGTCGTAGCGAGGGAAATCTGACCATAATCAGCTTTTCCGCAGTAGGTTTTCTATTCTCGGACGGATTCCTAATTTAAATCTTGTCCCAGTAATTTTCAGGCATTTCCTGACACATCTTCAGGCATCCATTGGCACCACAAAATTCAACATCCTGAATACAGCTTGCCTTTCCGCCGCCATAACTGTCCAGGCTTTTTTCTATTGCTTTATCAATACCCATCAGACGAGAACCACCGCCGGCCACAACGATATTATTGCGTAAGATCTCCTGAAAATCAGGATCAAAATCTGCAACCAGAGATTGCACTGCCTGACCAATGGCATCTGATAACTTCAGGCAGCTCTTGTGCAGTATTTCAGTAATATCATATGAACCAGGCTGCCCTTTTTTAGTCAGGCTAACAATAGCAGGATCATTATTATCGGAGACATAACCATGCTTTTCTTTAATTTCCTTAATGATTTTAGGCGTTAACTGTACATCAGGATATTGTTGATGAACCGCATCAGTAATCGTCTGATCCAGAAAATTACCTGCCTCGGTTAGTGAACGCTGATCATCCTCACCTGGTATTGATCCCGACATGCGGCATAAATCAGTGGTTCCTGCACCAATATCTACCACCAGGCATTCATCAAAACGGTCAATGCCATAAGCAACGGCGAACGGTTCGCTTACAATTAATATTTTGTCGATAAAATCTTCAGTAATACTAATAATGGTTTTTTTATCCTGCACACTTGCCAGAGCTGGCACACCAATAGTAGCATAGACCTTATCCCCCTCCTCCAAATTGGGCAAGGTATGCTGGATCAGGTCTTTCAGGACCAGTCGTGTCGCTTCTTTCGAGGCCGTATCATCACGGATAACCCCATCAGCCAGTGGCCAGACAAGATTCAGTGAAAGACGGTTTTTTAAGGCTTCCTCACCCAGCAAATGATTTTTATTCAATCGCTTTTGTGAAATAACATCTTTGGGATGGCCCACACAGGTTTTTGTAGAAAGCCGTTTACCTGTTGAAGTAACAATAGAAGATTGACTGGTACCCAAGTCAATACCAATATGATAAATAGTTGAAGTTGTCATATCTGTATCAATACCACCTTAAAATATAATTAATTAAAAGCCCTAATTT
>JALVAL010000600.1 GCA_027011205.1 Gammaproteobacteria bacterium | reverse complement strand
TCGTAATGAAGCCCGACTGGCTCAACAGAAAAAACTACCGATTTTAATTATGTTTGGCACCGAAGGCTGCCCCTTCTGTCAGTTATTAAAGGAAGACTTTCTAATTCCCATGATTATTTCCGGTGACTATATCAATAAGGTCATTCTGCGCGAAGAATATGTGGCTGCGGATATCTATTTAATTGATTTTGCAGGCAAAAAAGTATCCAGCAGCGAGTTTGCCCGGCGTTATGGGGTCAGCATGTATCCTACCACAGTACTTGTGGATCATACCGGAGAGCCGCTGGTCGGTAAAATTATTGGCGTCACTACCCCGTCACTGTTCGGAGGTACTCTGGATGATGCGATTGATAAGGCCTTATTAAGGCTAAGGCCAATGGTGAGGTAAACTTATTGTAACTACTCAGCATAAGTTACCGTATCAGCCAGTAGTGCCTGCATTTCCGGGGACGCTTAAGTACATCCCTGTTTTCATAAACCCCATAAATACAGGCACTACTGGCTGATACTATTACAGAGTTCCAGTAACGCTGAATAATTACAACTTATTAAGGTATTTGCTGTTTCATTAATTTGCGCACTATCGATAAATGTCTTCTACTGACTTCCAGTCCTTCATGCAGCTCTTTTAATTTTATTACAGTACGACCATCCGGCAGTTTCTGCAGTGCTTCAATATGTTTTTTGCGGATCAGTGCATTGCGGTGAATACGCAGAAATTCTCCTTCAAACTCTCCTTCCAGCGACTTAAGGGTATCTTCAATAATGGTCTCCATAAGCTGTTCATCTTTAAAATATTTAACCGTAATATATTTCTGATCCGCCAGAAAGCAGAGTATATCTGAAATAGCTATTAATAGAATTGAACCTCCTACCTGAGCACTGATATGGGTACGGTAAGGTACTTCAGTATTTTGACGGCCAATATGCTCTAGTTGTAATTTATTCAGGCGCGTACCTTTTTCCAGCGCCTGCATCAGTTTTTCCTTACGTATCGGGTTGAGCAGGTAATCGACAGCCTGTGCCTCAAAAGCCTGC
This sequence comes from Gammaproteobacteria bacterium, assembly GCA_027011205.1. Taxonomy (GTDB): domain Bacteria; phylum Pseudomonadota; class Gammaproteobacteria; order GRL18; family GRL18; genus JANELJ01. The sequence goes on along the minus strand of JALVAL010000600.1, from coordinate 1,117 downwards.
AGAGCATATTCATCATAGGCGGTAGTAAAAATAATAGCTGGCGGTTTATTGAGGGTCATTAAATGCTGCGCAGCTTCAAGCCCGCCCATTCCCGGCATACGAATATCCATCAGAACCGCATCCGGTTCAGCGTTATTCACCTGTTCAATAGCCTGCAGACCATTTTCCGCCTGCAGCAATTCAAAGCCGGAATTAATTTCCTGACACAAAAGCTGTAGCCGCTCTCTGGCCAGTGGCTCGTCATCCACTATTAATAATTTCATTGTGCGCTTTTACTGTTGTCTTTATTAATGCTGTCTTTTTTGATATAGGGAATAGTCAGCTTAACATTATACCGATCATTTTCTTCATGACAGACCAGACGTGACTGGCCATCATAATGAGTTACCAAGCGTTCGCGAATATTATCCAGAGCCATTTTATTACCCTGTCGATGAACAATATTCTGACTATTACTATTTTGTACTGTCAATATCAGCTGTTTATTGCGAAACTGTCCCGTCACTTTTATCTCACCACCGTTTATTTCCGGTTCAACACCATGAAAAATAGCATTTTCAAGTAATGGCTGAAGTAATAAGGCCGGCACCATAGCATCTGCCGGTATACTCATAACCTGCCAGCTGATTTGAAGCCGGTCACCCAGTCGTTGTTTTTCAATTTCAATATAACGCTGGCACAACTGCAGTTCAGAAGACCAGGGGATCATTTCATGATCAGATTTAAACAGCATCCGAAATAATTCAGCCAGATCTTCAGTGATTCGTTCCGCCACTTCAGGCTGTGTTCGGGTCAGGCTGGCAATAGTATTCATACTGTTAAACAGAAAATGCGGCCGAATCCTGGCCTGCAGTAATTGCAGTTTAGTGCAGGTTTCGGACTCCATTTTTACCCGCCACTGATGCTGTATATAAAAGTATCGTAATGCTAGAGCACCGATAATACCGCCAATAAGAAGATTATGCAGCAGGAATTCCCAGTGTGTAACGGCAGAAATCATCTCATTCAGCAGATAATACTGCACTATAAAAAAGGTCACCTCGCTGATTAGTGTAATGGTTAATAACAGCACCAGAAAACTGACTGTTGCAGCGAACTGATTAGAATATCGTGTTAA
>JALVAL010000599.1 GCA_027011205.1 Gammaproteobacteria bacterium | reverse complement strand
AGGTCTCAAGGTACAAAGGGTTACGCTGCCGACCAGCCCGTTCCACTGGATAAAAAGAGAGATTAATGCCAGATCATTCCAGCGCTGCAGTTCCAGCCGCATCGGTGCAAGAGTCAGAATAAAAGCCAGCAGCTCACTGATAACCACTACTGAAAAGACCATTTTCAATGAGCAGAAATCAGGCAGAAACAATGAAGACTGTTCGTCTAAATTTACTTTCTTATTATACTGATCCGTTTTCAAGTGTTCTCACTATCAGACTAAAGTGTAAGCCCAGCTCCCCGCCTTAAAAGGCGGGGAGCTGGGAAATAATTGTCACCTCTGCCATCCTCGACCTTAAGGACGAGGCCTTATGAGGTGCTGGGTAAATTAAATCATAGTACATGAACCTTAAAAATTCAGTGCTTAGGTCCATGAATTCTCTTTAACGGCTCTATAAAATGGATATAAGGCTTAAATCTGGAAAAATTTATAATATTGCAGCTAACTGATTGTAGCGTAGCTGGTTATAATAACGACAGTTATGGGAAATAACAGGGGTGGGGAAGGTTACGAAAAGCAGAACAATAATCCGGAAGCATGTTAATGAATATTAGGCCCATAATTTTATTGGCTCAAAGCTGAATATTAATCCACTTCCGTTTATAATGGCTGTTCTTTTTTAACCGTTTATCAACCACAACGAATCCATATTATGTCTGATACTGCCAAACAAACGCCCTCTGTTCCACAGGCCGAAAAACCCTGGAATGGCCGTTTTACTGAACCTACTGATGCCTTTGTAGAAGCCTTTACTGCTTCTGTTACTTTTGACCAGCGTATGTATCAACAGGATATCGACGGCTCCCTCGCACATGCTAAAATGCTGGCTCATGTGGGTGTTCTCAGTACTGCGGAACGAGACTCTATTATTAAAGGTCTGGAACAGATACGCGCTAAAATTGCTGCTGGAGAGTTTAACTGGTCCATCAAGCTCGAAGATGTTCATATGAATATTGAAGCGGCTCTGACGGATTTAATAGGTATTACCGGTAAGAAATTACACACCGGTCGTTCCAGAAACGATCAGGTCGCCACCGATATTCGGCTCTATCTGCGTACTGAAATTGACCATATTTTGGCGGAAATTCTACGTTTACAAACTGCTTTGATTGTGCTGGCTGAACGGGAAGCGGACACAATAATGCCTGGTTTTACTCATTTACAAACTGCCCAGCCAGTTACTTTTGGCCACCATATGCTGGCCTGGTTTGAAAACCTGGAACGGGATCGCAGTCGTTTTATTGACTGTCGCAAACGGGTTAATATTATGCCCCTGGGTGCCGCCGCTCTGGCCGGTACCACCTATCCTATCGATCGTGAGTTTAGTGCCCGGGAACTGGGCTTTGAGGGTATCTGTGAAAACTCTCTGGATGCCGTTAGTGATCGGGACTTTGCTATTGAACTGACCGCTGATGCAGCCCTGTTAATGACCCATCTGTCCCGTTTTTCTGAAGAGCTGGTGTTGTGGGCTTCCGCACAGTTTAATTTTGTAGAACTCAGTGACAGTTTCTGCACCGGCTCATCTATTATGCCGCAGAAGAAAAACCCTGATGTACCCGAACTGGTCCGTGGTAAGACCGGTCGGGTAAATGGTCATCTGATCAGTTTACTGACTCTGATGAAAGGTCAGCCGCTGGCCTATAACAAGGATAATCAGGAAGACAAGGAACCCTTATTTGATACCATTGATACTCTTAAGGGCAGTTTAAAAGTCTATGCCGACATGATGCAGCATGTGTCTGTAAACAAGGAAGCCATGCGTGAAGCCGCTATCAGAGGTTTCTCAACAGCAACTGATCTGGCTGATTATCTGGTGCGTGCCGGTGTTCCCTTTCGAGATGCCCATGAAGTGGTTGGTAAGGCAGTACGTCTGGGGGTGGAGAGCAAACGTGATCTGGCGGAATTATCTCTGCAGGAATTACAGCAGTTTTCCACTCAGATACAGGAAGATGTATTTGAGGTCCTGACTCTGGAAGGCTCTGTTTCGGCCAGGAATCACCTGGGCGGAACCGCACCCGAACAGGTTCGGGCAGCGGTAAAACGGGCTCGCGAACGAATCAGCTCATAAGTTTAAGGAACGGGCTCAGAACTCATATTATCTACCGCCCGGGTAATAAATAAACGCACATCATCGCCTTTCTGCCACTGACTGATACCATAGGAAATATCTATCTTATCCGAGGCAATACTCTGCAGGCGTTTATTGAGTTTTCTAACCAGCACTTCTGCTGAGGCATAAACCGTTTCAGGCAACAGTAAAACAAAATCATAGCCATCCAGATGACCGACTATATCTGCCCAGCGCATTTGATCTTTCAGTAACTGACTGATCATCAGCCGCATCTGCTCCTGCTGTTCCTGTGAAGCATCCGTATGATAGTTAATATTCATTAAAATCAACGACAGAGGATTATTATAACGACGGCTTCTGGAGACTTCAGAACTTAAAGTCTGAAACATGCTATGGTGACTGAGCATACCCGTCACCGGATCATGAGACATTTTATGAGACAGGGTGTTTTCCAGCTGCAGCAGCTGCTTTTCTGTTTCCACCAGACTACTGATATCGTTATAAAAACAAACCTTCAGTTCCTGGCCTTCTGAACCATCTGTCATAGGCTCCTTAATCATCATAACATCCTGTAATTCGAGCCATTTATCCAGAATGCCGGCAAAAAGCTGCACTCGCTGATTAGCGGCTAAAATATCTTTCAGGCAGGGTTCTTTTAGTTGTTCTTGTGACTGTCCTGTTAATTGTTCACGTTCCAGCCCCAGATAGTCGCAAAACGACTGATTCAGCCAGTAAATTGACTTATTCTGATCAAGAATAATAATAAACGATGTATTGTTTTCCAATAGTGTATGACACAGGGATGAATTCATATTTGACATCTCTTTCTCCTGTACTGCTCTGGATTCAGGTGAAATTCAATTAAGGTCTCTTTGGGGGAGACTTGCTATTATTTTAAGAATTTACTGCTATAATTTTATTTAAATCATTTAAACAGAATTATTTTGATTAGGGCTGTTTAAAGCAGCCCTAATTTCAGGAAATTATTTCAGCTCAGTATAAAACCACCGTATCAGTACTGTATACTCACTATTATAT
>JALVAL010000598.1 GCA_027011205.1 Gammaproteobacteria bacterium | reverse complement strand
AAATTAATTTTTTCATTGGAATATCCTTTTTTTTATTTTTCCAGATTAAAATAATGTCCTTATTTACTAACTCTCAAGCCATATCTGTAACGGCAGTGCCAGAAATGCGGAAAAAAAACCAATACACCACAAAACTACAGAGAACCAGTAAATACGATGATTCCATACTTGCGTTCTATTACATAGAGTCCCTAATTCTACTTCAAGCGGGCAACTACGACCTGGGCGATACATCATGTACGCAGCCAGAGCCAGCAATATAGCTGAAAAAACAAAAACAATTATTTTATGTTGGCTTAAGATGACCAGAAAGGGAAAATTACTCACCATTGCAGCAACCGTTGCCCCCATACCCAGAGTAACCAGGGTTATAGGAATAGCACAACATACCAGGGTGCCTGTGGTAGCAAAGAGCGCTAACCATGTTAGACCGGTTTGTTTTTTTTCGTTACTCCTAACAGGTAAAGATACCCTTTGTGATTTTTTTTCCTTATTGTCCATACTCAATGCCTCTGTTAAACAACTGTTTAGTATTTCTACCATTAGCCTACTACCTGGAGTCAACTCCATGTCAAGTCTTTTTATTAATTTTTTTCGCTGGTAATTTATAGTGAACAGTAACCACTTGTCTGTGAAAAAAGTGTCGTCCTGAAAATTATTTTCACCAGGACAGGGCTGGTAATTTTGGTAAAAAACTCATAGACTTTATAAAATACTTTTGGCATTTTTTACTTTAAAGGATAAATAATGAAACAGGCACATATTAGCGCTATTCGAGCCATGGAAATACTTGACTCCCGAGGTAATCCAACCGTCCGTGTTTATGTTGATCTGGATGATGGAACCACATCCGTTACTTCAGTTCCATCAGGGGCCAGTACCGGAGAAAATGAAGCCATTGAACTGCGTGATCAGGATACTCATCGGTATGCTGGAAAAGGAGTACTTCAGGCGGTTGCTAATGTTAATGAAAAACTCGCACCAGCTTTACTTGGGATGGCAGTTACTGAGCAATCTTTAATTGATCAAACTATGATTGATCTGGATGGTACAGATAATAAATCAAATCTGGGTGCCAATGCTATTCTGGGAATATCAATGGCTGTGGCCAGAGCGGCGGCTAGTTCATCTCGATTGCCTTTATATCAATATCTTGGCGGCGCAGGTGCAAAAAGATTAACCGTCCCCTGTATGAATATTGTTAATGGGGGTGAACATTCGGATAATAATGTCGATATTCAGGAATTTATGGCGGTTCCAATTGGTGCGCCTACCTTTCGTGAAGGCCTACGCTATGTGGCAGAAACCTTTCATGTACTGAAAAAAATATTAAATGACCGGGGACTGGCTACCAGTGTTGGTGATGAAGGTGGATTTGCACCGAATGTAAACAGTAACGAAGATGCATTAGAGACTATTGTTCAGGCAATAGAACAGGCAGGCTATACGCCGGGAGAAGATATTGCTATTGCTCTGGACAGTGCCGCGAACTCTTTTGCTGTAGACATGAACGGTTCGTATGATTTGAAATGGTCTGGCGCAGGTAAAATGCAAAGCAGTGATCTTATTTCAATGGCTAAAGACTGGGTGAAAAAATACCCTATTGTACTTTGGGAAGATCCTCTGGCAGAAGGGGACTGGGATGGTTTTAAACAGTTTACTCAGGAACTGGGCAATCAGATTGAAGTAGTGGGTGATGATATATTTGTTACTAATACCCAGTACATTCGTCGAGGTATTGAGCAGGGTGCGGCCAATTCCGCACTGATAAAACTGAATCAGATAGGCACGGTGTCAGAATCTATTGAAGCAGTAAGAATGTGTCGGGATGCCGGCTGGCGCTATTTTATTTCACATCGTTCCGGTGAAACTGCAGATACTTTCCTGGCTGACTTTGCCGTTGCCATGGATGGCGGACATTTAAAATCCGGTTCAGCCTGTCGTAGTGAGCGTATTGCAAAATACAATCGCCTGCTGGAAATTGAACAGCAACTGGGTGACTCAGCGCTGTATTACTGGAAGTAATAAACACAGAAAAACCACCGTGATCCGGGAGTATGGGTGCAAGATGCCCGTGCTCTCGGCTTATATTGAATAGCTGATCATGTTAGTTTGTTGCTCAGCTATCTTGCCCAGCTATCGGGTTTTTCCAGCAGCTGTGAAAAATACTCCAGAAAACGGGCCGCATCGGCGCCATAGACGACTCGGTGATCACAGCTTAAAGTAAATACCGCATGGTCTTCCTGTATTGCGCCAACGGCAAGAATTGCCGCTGCACCTGGAGGAACAATTGCTTCAAACTGAGTGACAACCTTAAACATTCCCAGATTAGACAGATAAATCGTTGCACCTTTATAATCACTGGCGCTAATTCGTCGGGCTTTTATTTTAGCCTTAAGGGTATTCCAGTCATTACTGAGACTGTTGATGGATTGCTTAACTGCATCACGTAATACCGGCGTTAGTAGAGAGCCGGGAATGTCCATGGCAATACCCACATCTACCTGTTTACGTTGTGCCAGCGCCATAGGCGTATACGCGGCATTAAATTGCGGGTATTTTGTAACGCTCAGTGCCAGTGCTCTGGCTAATAACAGGGTCAGGGATAAACGGTGTTCGTTAGCGGTATGCAACAGCTTATCCATAGACAGTCGGGCACTCACTCTGAAGGTGGGAGTTCCCAGTGTTGCAGTCATATTATCGGCTATGGCACGATGGGTCGGGGTAAATAATTTATAGTGCCACTGCGGTCCATAATCCAGCTCAACGGGTTTGGCCTGCAGGGCGGCGGCAATGACCTGTGGACTGCGAATGGTTCCATCGGCAGCGGGTCGAATTGTCCTGGGATCCAGGTCTAATTCCTGAGCCAGTCCCCGGGCATAGGGAGATATTTTTAACCCTTTTAGATGTTTATTTGATGAATCTGTGTGATTGACCGTTGTGGATGCAATAGTCGTCGACACCGGGCTCTGTTCTGGCTGGACAGACGGTTTATCTTTAGTTAATACGGTTTCTTCCAGCTTATCCTTAGCCTGAACCTCTGGTGTTGATGTTTCGGATGAACTGGCGGAAGGCGAATCAATATTTTGTGCGCTCCTGGATGGGGCGGGTGAGTCTGCAATATAAGCGATGATATCTCCAACAGGAATATCCCGACCGGTTTCAGCTAATGGACCGTCCAGAAAGCCGTCTTTGAACGCTTCAACTTCCATTATCGCTTTGTCGGATTCAACTTCGGCCACAGCTTCACCTTTTTTAACCGGCTCACCTGGCTGTTTTAACCACTCACTGAGTTGACCGGTTTGCATAGTATCTGAAAGAACCGGTAATGTTAACGCTTCACGTGGCATAGTTATTCTCCGCTCTGAACAAGCTGTTTTACGGCATTAATAATACTGGATACAGTTGGAATAGTGGCTGCTTCCAGGGTTCCATTGTAAGGGGTAGGGAGGTCCAGTCCGGTATGTCGCTGTACTGGCGCATCCAGCTCATAAAAACAGCGTTCACTTAATGTGGCCGCAATTTCAGCACCGGCACCGGCAAAGCCGCAGTCTTCTTCTACAATTAACAGGTGATGAGTTTTACTGATTGAATCAATACAGCTTTGCCAGTCAATGGGACTCAGACTGCGCAGATCAATTACGTCTATGTCTATCCCTTCTTGAGCCAGTCGTTCAGCCGCCTGTTGTGCCAGCAGCACGGACCGTGAATAACTGATCAGTGTCAGGGCATCCCCTTTTTTTCGTATCAGCGCACGATGCATTGGAACAGGGTCAAGGTTGGTATCAAGAGACCCCTTGCTGAAATACAGCAGTTCGTGTTCCAGAACAATGACCGGTTCATTGCTTTGAATAGCCTGACGTAACTGCCACCAGGCATCCTGTGGTGTTGATGGTACCGCAATACGAAGTCCGGGTACATTCATAAGAGTATGTTCCAGACGTTGTGAATGTTGTGCCGCCAGCTGTTTGGCCACCCCACCGGGTACTCTTATAACCAGCGGCATGGGAAACTGCCCACCGGACATAAAGGGGATCTTGGTAGCCATATTGATAATGGCATCCAGGGCCAGCAGAGCAAAGTTAATGGTCATAATTTCTATCACCGGACGCATTCCTACCATGGCAGCACCCACACCTAAGCCGGTAAAACCACCTTCAGAAATGGGCGTATCCCGAACTCGCCATTCTCCGTATTTTGCATACAGACCTTCTGTGACCCGGTAACTGCCGCCGTATAAACCGACATCCTCACCCATGGTAAAGACACTATTATCAGCGGCCATTTCAATATCCATGGCTTTATTCATTGCCTGCCAGAGCATAACTTCATTGGCCATCAGATCAATACCTCCTGTCCGCGATTGCAATTGAGTGCTGAAAAGGCTTCTTCCATGCTTGGCTCAGGACTTTTCTGGGCATACTGAACGGCCTGTTCAACGGTTTCAGCGACCTGTTGTTTCATGCGTTGAAATTCTTCTGGGCTGATTAATTCTTCTCGATGCATATGTTCGCTCAGGTGTTCAATATTGTCTTTGCCTATAGCACTGATTTGTTCGGCACTGGGGTATTCAGGCAGACTTTCCTGTAACATGACGGTAACGGGATCTTCATCTTTAAAGGCCTGAACCTCAACTTTGGGACGGTAACTACCCGGATCGGCCATAGAATGCCCCCGTAAGCGATAGGTTTCGATTTCAAGAAATTGTGGGCCGGTCCCTTCCCGAATTCGCAATAATGCTGACTGGGTGGCTTTATAAACTTCGATCACGTCCATACCGTTCACCTGTTCTGCGGGTATTTTATAAGCGCAGGCACGTTTATAAACCTCAGTGACTTTTGAGTGACGATGGATCTCTGTACCAATCTGGTAGCGGTTATTTTCACATACAAATAAAACAGGCAGGTTCCACAGAGCCGCCATATTCAGGGATTCATGAAAGGTACCCTGATTGACTGCACCGTCACCAAAAAAACAGATCACCGCTTCAGGTAACTCACGCATGGCAATGGCATAAGCAATACCCGTTGATACTGGATAGGTTTCGCCTACAATACCATAGCCCCCCATAAAACGTCGCTGCTGGTCAAAAAGATGCATAGAGCCGCCTAAGCCTCCACTGCAGCCGTCTTTACGACCAAACAGTTCGGCCATAATTTTCCCCGGCGGAATTCCCCGCACCAGCGCATGAACATGTTCTCGATAAGTGCTGACGATATAATCGCCTGGTTCCGCTGCGTGTAATACCCCCACAGCAACAGCTTCCTCACCAGGATAAAGGTGTAAAAAACCAGCAATATTCCCCTGTGTGTATTCATAGGCAGCCTGTTCTTCAAAAGCTCTTGCCAGTAACATATCCTTAAGCATGGATTTTAAAATACTACGCTCCATAATGACTGTCCTAATAAAAATGCTAGTTGAAATGACTGGCTAATGATTGAGCCAGTTTAACGCGATTGGTCGGATGAGTAATGGAATCACAACTCCAGATATTAATGATCCCGGCCTGTTTAAGCTGAGCCATGGAATTTTCAACAAACAGGGCATGGGTGACCAGAATGGAGATTGAGGCTGGTTGATAGTCTGCCAGCGATCTGGCTGCCTCAAGTAAGGTTTTACCGGTACTGGCAACATCATCCACCAGCACTATATTACGCCCCTGATAGGATGCCTCCGGTACCGTCACTTGAACTTCTCTGTCGCCAAGTCTCTGTTTACTGGCCACACCATAATCCATCTGGTAATGGGTTGCAATATCTGCAACCCATTGTTCGGATTCACCATCCGGACCTAATAAATAGGGTTGTTCAATTTGCTGTTCAATAAAATGTGCCATAGCATCGGTAACCGTAATATTAATAGCCTCTGGAACAGGAATTGCCTGGGACAGTTTATGAATACGATGCAGATGGGCATCTACGGTTAAAACCTTATCAAAATAGCCTGCTAATAACTTTCCAATCGCCTGTTGGCTGATGACTTCACCTTTATGAAAAGCCTTATCCTGTCGCATATAACACAAATAGGGAGCCACCAGTGAGATATGTTTTGCGCCCATTTTTCTGGCTCCGGAGGCTGCAAGAATAAGCTCGATTAATTTATCATTTGGTCTGTCCAGACTATAAAAAAAGATCACCTGTTCTGCTAACTGTTCGGGTAATTTAATTTTACTTTCACCATCCGGGAAATGATGGATAGCAATAGGGTGATAAGGCACATCTAAAGCCTCGGAAAATTGTCGAGCCTGTACTTCATAGGCTGGAAAACCAATGACCATTGTCTGTGATTGATTGCTTCTGGTATTCATTTTTGACTCTCAATGGTGTAACCGGAATTTTTAAGGGCTGAAGATTTAGCGAATTGAAAATCCGCATGAAACTCTGCATAAATTGTGTACAATGGATCGCCTTCTGCAACCGAGGCATTTTGCTTTTTATGTAAATCAATACCGGCAATTTTGTCCATAGGTGCACCTGCCAGCCGTGCAATATGAGCAATTTGTAAGTTATCAATTTCTTTGACATACCCCTTAAGGGGAGAAGTAACTTCATATTTAAATTTGGCTGGCTCATCAGAAACACTGTTCACGCCCTGAAGATGCATAATCTCCTGCATTTTTTTCAGGGCGCGACCGGATTCAAGCAGGTCCCGAGCAAGATGATAACCCTGTCCTCCTCGAACATCCGGATCAAATTCCAGAATTCGCCCCGCCATCTGCAGGGACTTTTCTTTTAAATCAACCGGTGCCTGCGGTTCATTATTTAACACCTGCATAACATCACGAGCCTCAAGTGCCGGGCCAATTCCATTACCAATGGGTTGATGGCCGTCAGTAATAATCACTTCAATATCTAAATTAGTTCGATCGCCGATGTATTCAAATAATTTACGCAGTTTCAGAGCTTCAGTTTGAGTATGAACTTTGGCTGTCGGGCCTACTGGAATATCAATCAGCAGATGTGTAGAACCGGCGGCAATCTTTTTGGATAATATGGAGGCTATCATCTGTCCCCTGGAATCCAGTGCCAGTGGTCGTTCCACTGAAATTAAAATATCATCCACGGGGGCCAGGTTGGCAGTTCCACCCCAGGCTATAAAGCCGCGCTGCTGCTGCGCAATTGAACGTAATTCATCAGGTTCCAGATTTACTTTTGCCAGCACCTCCATAGTATCTGCTGTGCCAGAAGGGGAGGTAATGGCACGACTGGATGTCTTGGGCATTAACATGCCGTGTGCTGTGACTATAGGGACAATTAACATGGTGGTGCGATTTCCGGGAATTCCGCCAATACAATGTTTATCGACGACCATGGGTTCACCCCAATTGAGGGTTTTACCTGTGTTAACCATTGCCTGGGTTAAATACAACATTTCATTTCGTTCCAGGCCGCCTTCGGCACAACCCACAAGAAAAGCAGAAATTTCGATTTTAGAGTAGCGGTTATGGACAATATCTTCACAGATATGCAGAAAATCTTTAGGACCCAGACAATCACCGGCAATTTTTGCATGCACCAGTTGTATTGATGTCGGGGGTGAAGCATGATCTACAAAAACTGAGCAATTTTCAGTAGCACTGAACTGTAAAAATGTCTGTTCACTTAAGCCCAGTTCATTAATGGCGACAATGCTCTCATCATCAACAATATTTAGAACGGCAATAACGGGAGAGGTATTAGCCCCATCACGGATTTCGATTTTATTAAGCGCCTGAAAACCTTCACTTCGATATAATGGGCAGTTACGATGTAAATACGCAACATTCTCTTTATAAGTATCAATAGCTACTTTTCTAAGTTTTAAAGTTTTCATAGCGATCTCTTTGCGCAAGTTAAATTTTCAATTTTTTTAAAACATCTTCTTCTATAATTTCCAGTTCTGAAACAATTTGTTTTTCTATGGTTTTGTTATTAAATAAACGCAGTAAAAGTTCAAAAATAATGGCCAGCAGAAAGGCGCCGGGAATATAATAATAAATTCCGGGCATTGAATTTGAGGTATAACTTATGGCAAATAAAGCGGCACCGGTAGAACCCGTGACTGCGGCAATAATCCAGAATAGTCGGGCACCGGTTTCATGTCTTTTTTTAATATGTCCGGCATGAGTAAAGCCCTGTATAAGTAACACAGCAATGGCAGCAATGGCAGCAATCTGAGCAAGATTTAAAAATAAAATTAAGGGTATGATAAGCAGGCCGGAAATAACAAGACCTTCGGTATTGTGGAAGACATTGTATTCATAAATCTCAGGCAGATCGCCATCCTTTGCCAGAGTATAACTAATTTGAGTGACTGCGTAGAGGGTCGCATTGATGGCGGATGCCGTTGCCAGTAATGCTGTGACAGACATTATTTTAAAGCCCCAGGCACCAAAAGCAGGTTTGGCCGCTTCTGCCAGAGCAAAATCTTTGTCTTTAATAATAGTATCCAGAGACAGGTTGCCAAATACTGCAATGGACACAGAAAGATACAGTACGGCCACCAGTAATATGGCACCAAACATGGACAGTATCATGTTTCTTTGCGGGTTGGACATATCTTCAACGCTATTGGTAATAACACTGAATCCCTGAAAAGCAAAAAAGGTAAGTCCTAAAGCATAAAATATATTAATAGCATGTGGCGCCCTGTCAATGGCCAGGTTTTGTGGGTCTATAAAATATAAAGCAGCCGCAGTAAAAATAATAAGTGCTGTTAATTTAACAATGACAATAAGGTTTTCAGCCCGGGCTACCAGGGCTGAACCCACCAGATTTATAATGACAAAAAAGAATACAATGCCAAGGGCAAAAATATTACTGTACAGGGTATCTGCTGTGCCACTTATAAATGCAGAGGCATAGGTGCCGAACGATTTGGCTACCGCAGCCAGTGAAATTAACTGGGCAAAATAAAATAATATTCCCAGTGAGCCGGAGAAAATACCCTGTCCATAACTTTGCACAAGGTATTCAATAATACCGCCTCGACTGGGGTAACGAATAGCCAATTTGCTCAATGAATAACCACATAATAAGGCTATAACTCCACCAATTAAAAATGACACAGTAACCAGATTACCTGCAATAACACCGGCTTCACCAATAACAATAAAAATACCTGCTCCCACCATGGAGCCGATTCCCAGAAATATTGCACTCCAGAGACCAAAAGCTTTGGCTTTGGCTTTAGCTTCGGTTTTAGTTTTGTTTTGTGCTTTTATAGGTGCCATAAAATAAATACCTGGTTAAACTTTTATCTGGGAATTGTAATTAATAAATCAACAATAGAAAGTAGTGAACAACTGGCCAGTAAAATACTTAGAACTTTAACAATCCAGATTGGCAGTAAATCAACTTCAAGATGCGAGATACGCACATGCAGATGGCCATAACGCCAGGCCGATAATAAAAAAGCAGCCCCACTGAATATCAGCAACATGACGGTTACCAGCAGAAGCGGTAACACCGGTTCTGCATCATTCATAAATTTTTCAATACCCAGACCGGATAATAAGGCGGCCAGACCGGTTCGAATCCAGGCCTGATAAGTTCTTTCATTAGCCAGAACCGTTCTATCCAGAGCAAGGCTATTGGTATCAGGTACCCCTGGTTCGGTATGTTTATTATCAGGATTATTTTCTTGTAATGCCAAATTCTCTATTCCTTTAAGCCAGAAAATATAGTTATTGCCGCCATAGTATATGCTTGCATTCCAGTGGGATCTCAAGTTGAGGATGTTCTGGTATCACCCTTAAAGTATAGTCATTTACCAGGCGTTGAGCAGGTATTCTAATCATATACAGATAACTATTTACTGCCCCTATCAGTTTCTCAATACGCTGCAGAGAATGTCGCTCTGCTGATTCTGATGAATTTAAGGGATCGGCATACAGCTCGACCAGAATATAATCCGGGTCCAGTTTATCCAGATACAATTGTACCTTAAACTCATAATATTTTTTATCATTAAGTACCTGAAAATTACTAAAATGAATGGCTGACCAGTATTGTTCAATTTTTCTGTGCCAGTCAAGCAGGGCGACTGCTTCCTGTGCCCCGTTTTCACAGCGTTTTTTCCAGTTCTCGGCCAGAGGCAGATAATATTGCTCGGTGTACTCACGTAACATGCGATTAGTGGAAAACTGCGGGGTCAGTTCTCCCATGCTATGGCGCATTAAGCTGATCCATTGTTCAGGAATTCCCTGTTGATTACGCTGATAAAAAGCAGGAATAATCTCCTGTTCAAGTTTATTATAAAGTGCTTCTGCTTCCTGTTTATCCCAGTACGGATCACTATCATGTTCCTGACCATCACCCAGCGACCAGCCGACATTTTCGACATAGGCTTCAGCCCACCAGCCATCCAGTTCAGCAATATTTAATCCACCGTTTACTAATACCTTCATGCCGCTGGTGCCGCTGGCTTCCCACGGGCGTCGAGGGGTATTAAGCCATAAGTCCACACCGGCTACTAATTGCTCGGCAATAAGAAGGTCATAATCCACCAGAAAAACCAGGTGATTACCCAGTTGAAAATCATTAATAAAACGAATCCACTGTTTTATTAATGCCTGTCCGATATTATCTTTGGGATGCGCTTTACCTGCAATAACAATCTGAACAGGTTGATCGCTACGGGTAAGTAATCTGGCCAGTCGCTGAGGATCATGTAATAACAGGTTAGGGCGTTTGTATTCAGCAAATCGACGGGCAAAACCTAAAGTCAGCACATTAGGATCCAGAATATCATCAGCAGAATTGCAAATAACCTGCTGATCAGATTGTCTCTGACGAATCCATCTGATCAGGTTTAAACGATTGTTCAGGCGCATTTCCCATAGTTTGCTGTCTGATAACATAAATATGGAGGCCTGTAATGCCTGTAATTCTTCCCGCCAGCGTTCTTTACCACACACCTCTGTCCAGAGCTGATCCGATTGTGCTGAATCCCAGCTGGGAATATGAACACCATTAGTAATATGCCCAACAGGTATTTCAGAACCGGGCCAACGAGGAAACAGGTTCTGAAAAAGACACCGGCTGACCTTGCCGTGCAGACGACTGACCCCATTGACGGCAATACTGCCGTGAATGGCCAGCCAGGCCATATTAAAGGGATCCTGGACAGCCTTTTTTGAACTATGTCCAAGTGCTAATATCTGGCTGATATTAATATCACTGGCCTGTGCCCAGGAGGATAAATAATGGTCAACAAGCCGGTTATCAAAACGGTCAAAACCGGCTTCAACCGGAGTATGGGTAGTAAATAAATTACCAGCACGAGTCGCCATCAGGGCCGTATTAAAATCAACATTCTCTGTGTGCATAAAAATACGAGCGCGTTCCAGTATGGCAAATGCTGCATGACCTTCGTTTAAATGACAGACCTGAGGAGTCAGTTTAAGCTCATGTAATAGATTATAACCTCCAATACCAAGTACCATTTCCTGCTGCAGACGTAATTCCGTGCCGCCGCCGTATAGTTCACTGGTTATCCCGCGATCGGCAGGAGTATTAAGAGGAACATTAGTGTCGAGCAGGTAGAGATGTATGCGGCCAATTTGAACCTGCCAGACTCTGAGCATTAAATCCCGCCCGGGAAATTTGATATTAATATTGAGCCATTCTCCATCGGCACCACGAACCGGAGTAACTGGCATCTGACTGGGATCATTAAAAGGATAAAATTCCCGTTGTTCTCCCTGAGGGGTGATGGTCTGTCTGAAATAACCCTGTTGATATAGTAAGCCCACTGCCACCAGAGGGATCCCAAGATCATTACTGGTTTTCAGATGGTCTCCGGCTAATACTCCCAACCCGCCAGAATACAATGGCAGGGCTTCACTAAGGCCATATTCCATACAAAAATAGGCCACCTGTTGCAAATTGCTATCGGGGTATTTGTTACTAAACCAGGTTTCACGATTCAGAGCAAAGGACTGTTCTTCATGTAGCTGCCTCAAAAGTTGTTTGAAATGGTCATCTTCCACCAGTTCATTGAGTCGTTTCATACTCACAGTCTGCATAATCATCCATGGATTATGTGTATGCTGCCATAGTCTGTTGTCAACACAGGACCATAATTCATCGGCCACATGACTCCAGGACCAGCGGATATCCAGTGCAAGTCGTTTTAAATCACTTAATTGTTCGGGCAGATCAGGACGTAATTCGTAGGGTGTGGGGTTCATAAATACTCCTATATCTTATCCTGTTCAGGCCAGGTCCAGTTCAGGATTTCGGGCATATCTTCACCATGAGTGGTGATAAATTCCTGATGAGAAATTAATTTATCTTTCATAGCCTGATGAATATGACCCGCACGGTCCCTTATTGTCTCAACCCGATCGGCCACATCCATAACCAGATGAAATCGATCCAGTTTATTACGCACCACCATATCAAATGGCGTCGTAGTTGTGCCTTCTTCTATATATCCGCGGACATGCAGATTATGACTAAACTGGCGTCGATAGGTAAGTCGGTGAATCAGCCAGGGATAACCATGGTAGGCAAAGATTACCGGAATATCTGTTTCAAACAGGGCATTAAAGTCCGCATTTGTCAGCCCATGAGGATGTTCCTCATGGGGTTGTAAAGTCATAAGATCCACAACATTAATAAGTCTGATCCTGAGTTCAGGCGCATAATGGTGTAATAAATCTACCGCAGCCATGGTTTCCAGAGTTGGTATATCGCCACAACAGGCCATAATGACATCAGGTTTTGCATCCTGATCATTGCTGGCCCATTCCCAGATCCCGATACCTTCAGAACAGTGTTTGACAGCCTGTTCTCTGGTCAGCCATTGTAATTCTGGCTGTTTTCCAGAGACAATAACATTAATTAAATTTTTTGAATTCAAACATTGATGTGTTACAAACAGCAGGGTATTGGTATCCGGCGGCAGATAAATACGCACGATATCCGCTTTTTTATTAACCACATGATCAATAAAACCCGGATCCTGATGTGAAAAACCATTGTGATCCTGTCGCCATACATGAGACGTTAGCAATATATTGAGAGAAGCAATGTCGGCCCGCCATGAAATTTCATTACAGACTTTCAGCCATTTGGCATGCTGGTTAAACATGGAATCTACAATATGGATAAAAGCTTCATAACAGGAGAAAAAACCATGACGACCGGTTAACAGATATCCCTCAAGCCATCCCTGACAGGTATGTTCAGATAATATTTCCATCACCCGTCCATCAGCAGCGAGGTGATCATCATAATCAAATTTCTGTGCTGACCAGGCACGATTGGTAACATCAAACAGAGCAGATAATCGATTGGATGCCGTTTCATCCGGCCCCATGACTCTAAAATTAGCTTCTTTGGCATTCAGCGTCATTATGTCGCGAAAGTATTCGCCCATATGGCGGGTTGCTTCACCAAAGATCGTACCCGGGTGGTCAAAACTTAAGGTATAGTTGTTAAAGTCCGGTAAATGTAACGGCTTTAATAACAGGCCGCCATTAGCATTAGGATTAACTCCCATACGTTGATTACCTTCTGGCGACAGTGCCGCAATGTGCGGCAGCAATTGCCCGTTACTATCAAATAATTCCTCAGGCTTATAACTTTTCATCCAGTTTTCAAGAATTTTAATATGTGCAGGCTTTCTCACATCTGGAATAGGTACCTGATGAGCTCGCCAGTAACCCTCAATTTTAAGACCATCGACTTCTTTGGGGCCCGTCCACCCTTTGGGCGTTTTTAAAATAATCATGGGCCAGCGCGGCAGGTCTGAATTGTCGTTTTCCCGGGCATTCTTCTGAATAGATTTTATCTCAGCAATGGCCGTATCCAGTGTTGCGGCCAGTAACTGATGTATTTTCTCCGGCTCGTCACATTCAACCACCAAAGGTCGGTAGCCATATCCTTCAAATAAGTGAATAAGATCCTCTGCATCAATACGGGCCAGAACCGCTGGGTTAGCAATTTTATAGCCATTAAGATGAAGTATAGGCAGTACTGCACCATCGCGTGCCGGATTAAGGAACTTGTTACTATGCCAGGATGTTGCCAGTGGACCTGTTTCAGCCTCCCCGTCGCCGACCACACAGACTGCCAGCAGATCAGGATTATCAAAAACCGCACCATAGGCATGTGACAGGGAATAACCTAATTCACCCCCTTCATTAATAGAACCAGGTGTCTCTGGTGCGCAGTGACTGGGTATACCGCCGGGAAAAGAAAATTGTTTAAAAAGCTTTTTTATACCGTCTTTATCCTGAGAAATCTCCGGGTAAAGTTCACTATAGGAGCCTTCCAGCCAGGTACTCGCTACCAGGGCAGGGCCGCCATGACCTGGTCCGGTTATAAAAATTGTATCTAATGATTCACGTTTAATTAAACGATTGATATGAGCATAAATCAGATTCAATCCCGGTGTCGTGCCCCAGTGTCCAAGGCAGCGGGGTTTGATATGCTCAACTTTAAGAGGCTCTTGCAGCAGCGGATTATCCAGAAGAAATATCTGACCTGCAGAAAGATAATTAGCTGCCCGCCACCAGGCATGAATGCTAAGAACTTCATCGTCAGATAAAGGATTGTTATTAGAAATGTTATTATCCATAATAAATCACCGGTAAATGGTAAAAGAAATTGTATCTATTCAGCCAATCGAATATCCGTAACAGGTATTGGGTATTCCTTGCTAAAGACGCCGTGAATCCATCCCTGGAGGCTTTATGGCAGCATCCCTGCTGCCAAAATTTTATCAAGAAATACCCAATACCTGTTACTAAGAGTGTAAAAGTTAAATTAGCTGAATAGTTACAAGAAATTTTTATTAAGCTACATAGAAATACCCGGCTGCATATGGTTCATTTGAAACCAGAGTACACCGTCAAATAAAAACCATTGAATAAATATAAAGCCGGAAATAACCAGTAAAATCATAATAATAGTTGCCAACAGGGCGCTACCAAAATTGTCCACTTCAAATCCGGGTACTATTAATGATGTCAGCTGAATCATAAAAGCATTAACAAACAGAGCAAAAAGCCCAAACGATAAAACGGTTAAAGGCCAGGTCAGAAACCAGAGCAGAGGGCGAATAAAGGCATTCATTAAACCCAGTATCAAAGAAGCAAGAAACAGATCAGATGTAGAACGTACCCGGATACCCGGTACTAATGCGGTAATTATTAGTAAACCGATAGTACTTAATAACCACAGAACCAGGATTCCGAATATCATGATACATACTCTGCAATGAGGTGAAAGTAGAAAAAAAGTAGCCATTATGATTGACCACCGGCTTAACGATTAATTCAGTCGTTGCCGATACAGAATGACTTGATTTATCATAAGGATAACATTATTGTTAATAATTATGGTAAATTAATCCACGTAATCTGGCCCGTACCAGTTCATAAAGATTGCGATGATTTGGTGCGGGGGTATTATTATGAATCATATCAATCTCTTTGATCGCCTGATTCAGTTCCTTTCTAGCTTTCTCATCCAGTGAACTTAATATAGTCACTTTCTTAAGAATTGCTTTGGCCTCGTCCAGAGACTTAAAAATATCCTCAGGATCTGCCCTGGCATAAAATTCCAGGTTTTCTGCAAAGGCAACTTTCTGTTTAGCGTCAATGAGATCCGCTCGTATGTCAGCAGCAGGACGGGTACTCTTCCATCCAATAGATGCTTTATCCGTTTCACGCTCAGCCAGTATTTTACTATGATGCCACAAAGCTTCGAGTTGCTTAGTGTAATCGTTATCTTTTTGACCAATGGCATGACTCAGACTATCGATCTTGGTTTTAATGCGGCCCGCTTCATCCCGAGTTATAGAATCGGTACTTTGAGATATTTTATTCAGCCAGTTATCAATTTCAGACAGCTGTTTTTTTACCGCAGTATAGTTTTTTGACGCATAGTTCTTTAATAACTGCCCCATGGTTTCATGTACTTTCAGGGCAGGCATAGTTACGATTTCAGAAAGAAATTCCACACCATTTTCAGCCTGTTTAAGGGCTTGATCAGCATTTTTTGGATTATTTTTATCCAGTGCTTTTTGTGCATTGACGACATAGTGTTCTGTACTGGAAAGAGGTAAATCAATTTCAGTGTATATCATTTGCAGATCAGCCGCATCCAGTGATTTTCTGGCAGCTTCTTTATTGCCCTGTTTCAGGTGTGTACGAGCCTGTCTAATATGCTGACGGGCTTTTGCTACAGGTACATATTCCGCCATTTCCACCAGAGATGCTTCAATGGGAACCAGATCATTGATAACTTCTTCACTAGTGTCATAGTTAAGGTGTTCTTTGGCAACTGAAATATGATCATGGATCTTTGCATAAGGCATTTCGGTTTTAATTACATTAAGTTGCATAATAATTTCTAATACGTCTGTTTTTGCTTTATCAATATCACCGCTATTAATGGCAGTACGTGCCTGTGCAATCTGACGCAGTACCTTAGCGGCAGAACGACTGATAACACGCTCTGCTTCAGGACCTAAAGTTCGGGCTCTGGTTATACTTATTTGTTCCTGAACCTGATCTGAAAATGCATTCTGGCTGGTTAATCCGACTAGAAAAATACTGGCAATGGCGACACTCATTATTTTTTTTTGTGATACTGATTTCATGTTATTTCTCCGTTCATATCAGGATACTTTTTGCTAATAGTTATTAATCTATAAATTTTCATTTTGTAAATGTGTAAATGGATGAAAGCATTAATCGTGCCATAATGATAAGTTATTAATATTTCGATGTTTTTTCAATCTATGATGATTGTTTTTAAAGAATTGGTTAATATTAATCAATTATATTCTACATATTGGTGAATATTACCCATATTCAAAACACAAAATCTGTTTATATTTTAGGTTGAAATGTGTCTAAGGAAGGGACTGGTTATGAATTACAGGGTTAGCGTTATAGTATGGGGCAGGTATTAAACCTGAACCCCATGAATTTTCAGATCTGTAGATGATGAACAGGAATTAACAACTTTCCAGCGACGATCATTATTTTTTTTATAATCCATTTTCTCACAGATCCATTTCTGAGCTTCCTCATGAGAGCTGAAATTGAGGTAGTCATTCGTCGCTGGGTCAGTGACGAATGACCAGCCTAAAAGACCTTTTTGCTCAACCCGGAACATACCAGTGTCTTCGTTAAAAACTTCTCGATATAACATAGTTATAATCC
>JALVAL010000597.1 GCA_027011205.1 Gammaproteobacteria bacterium | reverse complement strand
TAGTTAATTAGTGTGCATCCATTTATTGATGCACACTAATTAGTAAAACTTCTAACAACACCCGAGACGACGCCTAAAATCTGCACGGCTTCATTTTTAAGAAAAATAGGAGCCATATCAGGATTAGCCGGTTGCAGACGGATCCCCTGTTTCTCTATATAAAATTTTTTCAGGGTAACCTGTTCATTATTAATTAAACACACCACCGATTGTCCATTGGTTGCACTTTCAGTTTTTTCAATAATAACAATATCACCATCCTGTATATTATCATCAATCATGGAATGACCGCGTACTTTTAAAGCATAGGTATTTCTGCTGACCATGCTTTGAGGTACTGCAACAGCCTCATGGTATTCTACCCGTTCAATAGGCATACCTGCAGTAATAAAACCTAATAAAGGAATTTCTGTCATGGAGATTGAATCGCTTTCTCCATCCAGCACCTCCAGTTCAGAGGTCCAGACCGGACGTTTATTTTTGGGTAATAAATAACTGATTTCTGCCGACATATTGCTACCTCTTTTACCAATTAACACTGCAATTATTCAGGAGCCTGTCCGAGAATAAAAAGCCTACTGCGAAAAAGCTGATTTAGGTCATATTTGCCTCGCTAAGACTTCTATTCTCAGACAGGCTCCTAGAGACTAATCATTTTTTGTACATTAATCAAGGTAAATTTAAAAATATTATGTTAGCGGCTACATTATATACCGGCCAGGAGCTTCCAGCTAACAAAATATCAGTAACATAATTAAAGTAGCGGTGACGCAACAGAACCGCTGTAAAAAGGCTTTTCACAATGAATATTTACTGCTTTGGTTACCTTACTGAGAACCGACTGAATTGGATTAAGTACACTACTGACCAGCACATTAACTTTCTTAACTTCAGGCGAAGACAAGTTTCCCCTGACCTGTTCCTCATAGACTGGACAACCTTGTTTATCCACAGTGGCCACATGAAAATCAACAAACTCATTATTAATAATATCAATTTTACCGGTAATAGCCAGACGATATTTGTCTGTAGATAAGGCCACATCATCCATAGTTGCAATACCATTTGCAAAAGATATTTCTGAATGAAGTACTCTTATCTTACTATTACCTTTATTAGAAACACTATCAATCAGGTTACGATAATCATTACCTTTGCTAACCAGCATTCCTGCCGATCCCAATAGTACCACAGCCCCCACATCCACTAAACCAATACTTTGTGAATTCTGAAAATCTTCAAGCACCTTATTTAAGTCAAAGCCGCTTAAATGCAGATTATTTCCTGTCAATAGAAGCTTACCTTCAAGGATCTGAAAATTATCCTTAATAATAGTACCGGAAAGATCATTATTTATTGATACATAACCATCAAGAATGTGGTCTTTATAAAACAATTTTGTAATGGGTTTTACATTTAATTTCTGGCTATTAAGATTTATTTGCCAGCGAATTTTTTTTTTGTTCCAGAAAATTTTACCCTTAGAGTTCAATACAGAATCCATAGTATGTAATGACAGTTTTGAAAGTACAATGTCCTGCTGCTTACCCTGAATCAGCAAATCAAAATCCTCCAGCCCGAATTTACCCCTGAACAGCCGTCCGCTCTTTAAACTGAACTCGCCCTGCTGAGCAAAGCGAGTTAAAAAGTTTTTTGAAAAAGGTTCAAGATAATTTCCTTTTTTAAAGACCGGAAATTTTTTGAGTTTAGTATCAATGGACAAAAAAGAATAATTTTTCTGATCCGACATGCTCATTTTGATTTCATCAGCATTGAGCTGTATCGACTGTATGGTTAAATCATCCAGTTTTGACCGACCTTTTTCATATAGCTTTTGCGGGGATAATGTTAAATGTAATATTTCAGCATTTAAAGCATAAGCCTCATTCTGAAATTGCAGATTAGATAAATCCAGTACCGGCAGTTCTATCCTGACAAAATCAGGCTTGGACCAGAATAACGCTCCCGTACTGGACTGCTGATACACCAGCTGCAGTTTTAATTCTCCATTCGCGGAAAAATGAAGCATTTTTTTCTTACTGGGTTGAGTTTTATTTTTTGCCTCTACAGGATATTGCTGCATAAAGTTAAAACTGAATGTATCAGTACTGAACATCCCATTATTATCAGTAAAATCCAGTACCAGATCTTTAAGCTGATATTGCTTCAACAAGGCATCCTTAATAACAAGCTTCCCATCCAGAGCATAATCCACTAATACTGCAGGTTTATCTATTACCAGTTGATAATTATCAATGACGGACAGCAGGGATAGCTTTGCCTCTGCCTGTTTCAGTACTATAAAATCACCATTTTTCCTGTTCCTGTATTTTAATTTATCAATATGCAGTTGAATATTTTTAATAGCCATTTTGTTAATGGACAGCTTTTCTTCTGTCTCAATTTTATTATTCTCCCTGTCTATATTCTGCGAGTCGGTACTGGTTATAAAATTATAATGCCCCTTTTTGTCAATCATAATATTCAGGCTTCTGGCATTAACATCAACAGAGTGGAATATAATTTCCCTGGAATAAAAACTGGCTGGACTTACTTTTAAGGTTAATGATTTAATATCAGCAATCAGTTTATCAGCATTAGACAGTTTAACATCTGCCACACTAAACTTAACTCCCGTTAATACACTAAAGTTTATATCCCCTTGAATATCCAGCGTTAAACCACTGTATTCTTTAACCAGTGATGAAATATCATCTTTATAATTATTCACATCAATAAAAACCGGCACCATTATGGCCACTAAAATAAACAGTAGCAATATAGCTGCCAATATTTTTAGAATGATTTTTTTCATAATTTTTATTGTATCCCTTCTAACTCTTCACTTAACTGCATCCATTGTTCCTCCTTTTCCTCAATGGTGCAACTTAGTATGCTCTGTTGCTGTAACAGCTCCTTAAGCCGCTGTTTTTGTTTTGCTTCATATATATCTGGTTCAGCCAGAATTGCTTCCAGAGACTGTTTATCCTGATTGAGCTGCTCCATTTCCCGTTCCAGTTTTACCAGCCGGTTCTGCATAGGTTTTAATAATTTCCTTTTTTCAGCATCCAGACGCTTCTGTTCTTTTCTTGAAAGAGTTGAATTCACTGCTTCTAAAGATGATCCAGAGGAATTGTTTATAATTTGCGCTTCCAGCTTTTTCTGATCCGTGATCCAGTTTCTATAATCATCCAGATCCCCTTTAAACACAGCCACTTTTTTACTGGCCACCAGATAAAATTCATCGCTGACACTGCGCAGTAAATGACGGTCATGAGAGACAATCACCATGGCTCCTTCAAATTCCTGTAATGCCAGACTGATAGCATGGCGCATGTCCAGATCCAGATGGTTAGTCGGTTCATCCAGTAGCAACAAATTGGGTTTCTGATACACCAGAGTAGCAAACACCAGGCGGGCTTTCTCACCCCCTGAAAACGGGGCTATTTTTGATTCAACTTTATCACCGCTAAATCCAAAACAACCCAGATGATTACGTAAATCCTGTTCTGTGGCTTTTATCCCCAGTCGTTGACTTTCACGAAAAAAATGTTCCAGTGGAGTGTCTTCCGGATGCAGCTGCTCCAGCTGGTGCTGAGCAAAATAGCCGATGCGTAATTCACTGGAAGCTTCCGCTCGACCTGATTGCGCCTTCAGTTCACCGGCCAGCAATTTTATAAAGGTCGATTTACCTGCCCCATTATGCCCTAATAAACCAATTCTTGAACCGGGTTGCAAATTAATATGAATATGATCCAGAATAACTTCATCCCCATAACCCAGTCTAATATCTTCCAGCGCAATTAAAGGATTGGGGATTTTTTCCGGGGCATGAAACTCAAAATGAAACGGTGAATCCACATGAGCCTGAGTAATAAGCTCCATCTTCTCCAGGGTTTTAACTCGGGACTGTGCCTGTTTTGCCTTGGTAGCCTTAGCCTTAAAACGATTAATGAAACTTTGAATATGCTTGATTTCACGTTGCTGGCGTTCATATAGTATCTGTTGCTGAGCCAGTTGTTCGGCCCGAACACGCTCAAACTGTGAATAATTTCCGCTATAAATCGTCATCTTCTGATGTTCGATATGAATAATATGAGTCATTACACTATCAAGAAAATCCCGGTCATGGGAAATAAGCAGGAGAGTACCGGGGTATTTTTTAAGCCATTCTTCCAGCCAGAGCACTGCTTCCAGATCAAGATGATTGGTTGGTTCATCCAGCAGTAATAAATCTGAACGACACATAAGAGCCCGTGCCAGATTCAGGCGCATTCGCCAGCCGCCGGAAAAACTATTGACCGAATTATTCAACTGCCGCTGGAAAAACCCCAGACCGGATAACAATTGTGCTGCCCGGCTGTTAGCGGTATAACCATCTGCCTCTTCCAGTTGTGAATAAAGCTGACCCAGTTGCTCACCATCTGAGTCACTGGCTTTTTCTATGGCCTGCTCAATGGCTCTTAACTGTTCATCGCCATCAATAACATAATCCAGAGCTGAACGTGCAGTAGCAGGTGACTCCTGTGCCACATGAGCAATCACCCACTTCTGGGGCCTGCTAAATTCGCCGTTATCAGCATGCAGTTCATTATTGATCAAAGCAAAGAGGCTGGATTTCCCACAGCCATTACTGCCGGTAATACCGACTTTCTGATGCGGGTGGATGGTAATATCAACATCCTGCAGCAGTAACTGTGAGCCACGACGCAGGGAAAGGTGAGAAAATTTAAGCATGGATCAGCATCAATAAACCATTAACAAATAAAAAGGAGGTTTATTTTATCAGCTAATATAAATGACATACAGCAGAATAGAGCTAATAGTACTAAGCTATTAGCTCCCGGCACGTGTCAGTTATCCTGTTGATGAAAAATATCTCGATAAGAAACATATACTGAAGCCTGTAGCATAGGTATAACCACCAGCAGCCCTAACAAAACCGGTATCATTGCCACGATCATTAACAGCGAGGATAAAATCCAGAAAATTATTAACGCCAGCAGGTTTTTTAAACTGCCTTTCAGACTCATTTTCATAGCACTTACAGCAGTCATATCATCCAGAGCCACCAGGACAGGAGCATAATAATAAGCCATAAAAACAAAAAGCATCAGAATAAACCCTAATAACAGGAAAATGATCATAGCAGGTCCCATACTATTCATAATAACAGCGGGTCCGGCACTGGGATCCATTGAGCCTGCCCCAGCCATCGTCGCCGCAATAATTCCGCCAAAAACAGCTCCAATTAAAATAATAAAGAGTAGATATAACACCCCCACTAAAACCAGTTGACCAAAATTACGGGAAAAACCGGAAAATATGTGCCCAACTCTAAAATCACCGCCATTGTCCTGTTCCTGAGCGCCCATGGAA
>JALVAL010000596.1 GCA_027011205.1 Gammaproteobacteria bacterium | reverse complement strand
TATACACGACAATACCGGGCGGCCGTTAAAAAAGGCAATGCTGAACTACTGACAGTTATAAATCAATCTATATCCAGAATAAATAAAGCCGATCAACGTGTTATCGTACAATACTGGTTAGGTAAAATATCTGCAGATACACAGGATAAAAATATTAACGATAACAGGATTAAGCTCACCGGTGAGGAAAAATTATGGCTTAAGACTCATCCGATTATTGAAATTGGAGTAGACGGGAACTGGCCGCCGGTTGATTTTCTTGATGCCAATGGTCGGCACAGCGGTATTGCTCATGATTTTCTGAACAAAATATCTGCAATGCTGGGAGTAGAGTTTAAACCGGTCGCGGGATCGACCTTTCATGCGATGCTGCAAAAGGTAGAATCAGGGCAGTTAAAAGCAGCTATGACTCTAGTAAAAACACCGCAACGACAGAAGAACCTCTGGTTTACTGCGCCTTATTTTACCACACATAAAATTATTGTCTCCAGACGAGCATCCACACAATACCGGACTATTAAAGACCTGTCGGAAAAAGTGGTAGCAATGGAGGATGGTTATTATAGTGTGGATTTAATTAAGCAAAACTATCCTGATATAAAATTAAAACTCATGCCATCAACTCTGGATGCACTTAAAGAAGTTTCCTGGGGGCGTGCAGATGCCTATATTGGCAATGGAGCGGTGGTAGAGTGGCTGATTAATGAGCATCAGATAGTTAATCTTAATATTAGCGGTGATGCCGGGATTAAGCCTTCAGCACAACGATTTGTCGTTTTTAAAGATAAGCAATGGCGTCCTCTGGTGAGTATTTTAAATAAAGCTCTGGCCCGTATTAATATGGAACAAAGGCAGAAAATATCCCGTAAATGGATTGATTTTAGCTCAGATGTCAGCACTATTTCTTCGCGTATCAAATTAACAGAAGCACAACTGCAATGGTTAAAACAACATCCCGATATACGTCTGGGCATTGATATTGCCTGGCCGCCCATAGAGTTTGTGGATCATAAGGGGCATTATCAGGGGCTGTCATCTGATTTTATAAATCGCTTCTCCCAGGCATTGGGAGTGAATATGGTGGCTAATACTAAATTAAGCTGGACTCAGGTTATTAGTCAGGTTAAAAACAGACAACTGGATGTATTGCCAGCAGTCGTTAAAACTGCGAAGCGGTCAAAATTTTTAACTTTTACCCGACCCTATCTGAATTTTTCAATTGTTATTTTTGTTAATGATCAAAACTTGCACACTACCAGTCTGCAGGATTTACATGGTAAGCGGGTAGGTGTAGAAAAATCCTATGTAACACAGGAATATCTGCAGCGGGATCACCCTGAAATAGATCTGGTTTTTGTTAAAAACAATAAAACCGGACTGCAACAGGTGGCACAGGGAAAAATAGATGCTTATATCGGCAACCTGACTTCCGGCAGTTATCTGATTTCAAAATATGGTATAGCCAATGTCAAAGTGGGTGGCATAACACCCTATGCTTCTGAACTAAGAATGGGTGTCAGAAAAGACTGGCCGGAACTCAGGGATATTTTAGACAGTTTTTTAAACGCCATGACAGAAGAGGACATTGCCCAGATCCGGCATAAATGGCTGACCGTTAAATATGATGTGGAAGTAGATTATTCAACCATACGAAATACTATTATTATTGCTGCAATATTAGTGATGGCCAGTTTTTTATGGATTTTTTATACCCGCCAGAAAAATGCCCGTTTAAAGCGCAGTGAAGAACAGCTGAATCGAATTATTAATGCCATTCCACTGGCAATTATGCTGACAGATGAGGATGGCAGAATAGTAAGAGCTAATCCTTATGTGGCCGCAATGGTACATAGTCAGGCCTCGGTTGTTGGTCGCAATGCTGCTGATTTTTTTGATGACATAAAACAGCAGGATATGGTAACGCATAAGCTACGTGAGGCAGGTGAGATTAATAATTTTCAGGTTCATTTTCGTACCGATACCAATGAGGTGATGACCGGTTTATTATCGGCCATTACCATTAATATAGGTAATAAAAAATATAATCTGGGTATCTTTGTGGATTTGACGCAAAGGATCAAAATAGAAGAACAGTTAAAACAGGCAAAAGAAGCATCCGAACAGGCCAGCCGTTTTAAGACCAGCTTTCTGGCCAATATGAGTCATGAAATACGTACTCCCATGAATGCTATTATAGGTATGACGCACCTGGCATTAATGACAGAACTGACGGATAAACAGATTGATTATATTAATAAAATAGACGTGTCTGCTCATAACCTGCTGGCGATTATTAATGATATTCTTGATATTTCAAAAATTGAAGCAGGTAAACTGACAATTGAAAAAACCACCTTTAATCTGGATGAAGTACTGCAACATCTTGATGATCTGGTTGCTTTAAAAGCGGCGGAAAAAAATCTGCAGATAATGTTTCAAAAAGATCCGGAGGTACCAACAGAGTTAATGGGCGACCCGTTAAGATTAGGACAGATATTACTTAATCTGGTTCAAAATGCCATTAAATTTACAGAACAGGGTCAGGTGGTGGCTAAAGTTAAATTAATACATCAGAATACGCAATATGTGAAACTTTATTTTTCTGTTGCTGATACCGGGATTGGTATTGATAAAGAAAAAATCAGCCAGTTGTTTAATCCTTTTGTGCAGGCGGACAGTTCTAGCAGTCGTGAATATGGTGGCACGGGACTGGGGCTAAGTATTTCGAAACAACTGGTGTTTCTGATGGGTGGTGAACTCAGTGCTGAAAGTCAGCCGGGTAAGGGGAGTATCTTTGCATTTAATCTTGAATTTGAAAAGCAGCAGACTGTCGGAAGAAATAATTGTGCTATTGATTCGGAACAACATCCTCTTATTGGTGTTCAAAGACCTGCTGTCTTACGATTAAAAGGAAAGGTTCTTCTGGTAGAGGATAATAAAATTAATCAACAGGTTGCCAGAGAATTACTGGAAAGCTTCGGGTTGCTGGTTGTTATTGCTGACAATGGTCAGCAGGCACTTGAACAGGTAGAAAAAACGGATTTTGATTTGATTCTTATGGATATTCAAATGCCTGTCATGGATGGTATTAAAGCCACTCAAATATTACGTAAGGATGGCCATTTTAAACTCATTCCTGTTATTGCCATGACCGCTCATGCTATGGATGGTGACAAGGAAGCCTGTCTGAAAGCAGGTATGAATGATTATTTATCAAAACCCATTGACCCGGATAATTTATTAGAGCTGCTCAGTAACTGGTTAGACAGTTATCAGGTGTCGGGTGCAAAGCCGGAGGTTTGTTTGCAGCAGGATATACATCTGCCTGAAGAAATTCCGGGAATTGATCTTTCATGGGGCTTAAAACGGGTGGGTGGTAATAAGAAATTATTTATTCGTTTATTAAATGATTTTTATCAAACGCATAATAATGTCTGTGAAAAAACCCGCCAGTACCTGGCCAATAATAATATTGAAGCAGCTCGCAGAGAGGTGCATACTATTCAGGGTGTGGCAGGTAATATCGGTGCTAAACAATTACAGCTTATTGCTAATAAACTGGAATCGGCTATAAGAACAGGTGAGCAGGATATAAAAAGCTATTTAAGGTTATCAGAAAGTTTTTGTCAACAGGTAAAAATCGTATTTGATGCTTTAAACGAATTTAATCAGACAACTCAGATAACTCATACCATTGCAGAGTTAAAACCAGTAAAATTAACTGAGAATAAAGCAGTTACTAATGAAGTTAATCAGAAGCTGATACAGTTAACGAGCGAGTTACATAGTTTATTGTTAAATGGTGACTGTGATGCACAGAATATTGCACAGGAAATAATGAGTATCCTGGATGAGTATTCGATTAATCATGAACTGCAGATTTTTCAGCAGATTGAAGCCTTTATTCAAAATTATGATTATGAAGCGGCAGCAGAATTGCTGCCCTTAATAAATTTTAAAAAAAATACCGGGATGTGAATTATGGAACAACAGTCAGCAAGGATTTTAGTGGTTGATGATGAAAGTTTTTATATTGATGTTCTGGTCAATTTACTGCAGGAAGAAAACTATAAAGTGAGTGTTGCCAAAGATGGTGCCACTGCTTTAAAAAGAGCAGTTGGTGACAGTCCTCCGGATTTAATCCTGTTAGATATTATGATGCCTGGATTAGATGGTTATGAAGTCTGTCGTCGTTTAAAAGCAGATAAGAGGAGCGCTGATATTCCAGTGGTATTTTTAACTGTAAAAAGTGAAGTAGATGATGAAGTCAGGGGATTTGAGCTGGGAGCAGTGGACTATATCGCCAAACCCATGAGTCCGCCAATAGTAAAAAGCCGAGTAAAAAATCATCTGTTGCTTGCCAGGGCGAGAAAAATACTCGAAGACCAGACCCGCTTGCTGGAGCTGGAAGTTAAGCAAAGAACCAGAGAAATTAACCGTACCCAGGATGTGGCTATATACTGTCTGGCCTCATTAGCAGAAACCAGAGATAACGAAACTGGAAATCATATTCGCAGAACTCAGCATTATATACGTATCCTGTCTGAATATCTCAGTGATCATCCTGCCTTTCGGGATTATCTTACGGAAGAAAAAATTGACTTATTGTATAAATCAGCACCCTTGCATGATATTGGCAAAGTCGGTGTGCCGGATAAAATTTTACTTAAACCGGGTAAATTGGAACCAGATGAATGGCACATAATGAAAAAACATGCTGAGTTTGGATGTAATGCCATTATCCGGGCAGAAAATGAACTGGGCAGTACTTCCTTTTTACAGGTGGCAAGAGAAATTACTTTAACCCACCACGAAAAATGGGATGGAACAGGCTATCCTCTGGGGATTAAAGGTGATGAAATTCCTGTTTCAGGTCGACTGATGGCTATTGCAGATGTCTATGATGCACTGATCAGTAAACGGGTCTATAAAGAGCCCTTTAGTCATGAAAAGTCGGTGCAGCTTATCTTAAATGAGAGCGGGAAGCATTTTGATCCGGTAATTGTTGATGCCTTTGAAGTATTGCAAAATGGTTTTAGGGGGATTGCAGAAAAATTTAAGGATTAGAGGCTGTTAATGATTTATCTGCCAGTTAAACCAGCTGTCCAGCCGGGTTCTTGCTTCCTCAAGCCCGGTTTTTTTCAGTGCAGAAAATAACTGGATGCTGGTATCGGGATATTCTTCCTTCAACGTACGTTTAACCTTAAGTAGAATATTCTGTGCAGCACCGCGTTTAAATTTATCGGCCTTGGTTAATAAAATATGAGCGGGCATTTCAGCACGCTGACACCACTGCAGCATTAGAACATCGTATTCAGTGAGTGGACGGCGCACATCCATTATCATTACTACCCCTTTTAGCACAGGGCGTTCCACCAGATAACGTTCCAGTAGATTTTGCCAGTGCTGTTTGACTTTAACCGGTACCTTAGCATAACCATATCCCGGTAAATCCACCAGATGTCTGTTTTCTGCGATCCTGAAATAGTTGATCATTTGTGTTCTGCCAGGGGTTTTTGAAGTTCGGCAGAGGGATTTTATATCGGTAATTGCATTTATGGCACTGGATTTACCGGCATTGGAGCGACCTGCAAAAGCCACTTCCACCCCGCTGTCTGCGGGCAGCTGGCTCCATTTGTTCACACTGAGTAGAAATTCAGCGTTTCGATAAGGATTGGGCTGATGTACGTCGGTTTCGGCCATGTTAAGTCTTTGTTCAGTTGAAGATTGTTAGTATGAAACTAAATATAGCATTTGTTATGCCGATTTTTTGTCTGATATATGGAATAAAAGTCATTCTGGATACGATTCAGATCAATAGAATTGACTATTTTAGCACTTTATTATGAACAAATGTTGGTCAAGCGACTTTGTTTTGTGTAAAATAATCAAAATTTTTTTCTATGTCATGTCAGGTCAGTTTGTTTTAA
Source organism: Gammaproteobacteria bacterium (assembly GCA_027011205.1). Lineage (GTDB taxonomy): Bacteria > Pseudomonadota > Gammaproteobacteria > GRL18 > GRL18 > JANELJ01. The sequence continues at coordinate 11,331 of JALVAL010000596.1, read as the reverse complement.
ACTGGAACTTTTAAATTAAAACGAAAAACTAAGGTTTAGAAAACTTAAGGTTTAGAAAACTATGGTTTAACGGTAAAGGTTTTACGGTAATGGTTTTACAGGTGTGGCATAAATATAATTTATTTGGAGTAAATAATGAAAAAGAGTATTAAACTATTAGTAGCTGCTACTCTGGTTGCTGGTACTTCTGCGGTATTTGCTGATGGTGCTGCACTGTACAAGACAGCCTGTTTTGCCTGTCATGATGCCGGTGTTGCGGGAGCTCCCAAGCTGGGTGACAAAAAATTATGGGAACCACGAGTAGGTAAAGGTATCGATGGTCTGGTTAAGACTGTGTTAACCGGTAAAGGTGCTATGCCTCCAAAAGGCGGTACTCAGATGACTGAAGCTCAGATCCGCGAAGTGGTTGAGTTTATGGTTAGCAAAGTACAGTAGAAATTACTGCAATGATTTAAAGTATTGTAATAAATAAATGTACTGTAATAAAAAGTCCGGTGGTAAAGTTTCAGAAGGAATATTCAGAACTGACTATATCACTATTTTTAAGAACAAGATTTAGGAAAAACCATGAAAAAAATTGTTATTACTATTGCTCTGGTAGCGGGTTTAACAGGCGTTGTACATGCCGCAGGTGATGCGGACGCAGGTAAAGCGAAAGCTGCAAGCTGTTTCGCATGTCACGGTACGGATGGAAATTCAATTGCACCCAATTTTCCTAATCTTGCCGGTCAGAGCGCTTCTTATCTGTACAAGCAAATGAAAGACTTTAAAGCAGGCAAACGTAAGGATCCGACTATGGATGCCATGATTCTGCCTCTGGATGATCAGGCTATGCAGGATATTTCAGCTTTCTTTGCAACGCAAAAAATAAAACCCGGTCAGGCAGATCCTGCTCTGGTTGAGGCCGGTGCAGCCATATACAAAGGTGGTATTGCTGAAATTGGTACACCTGCCTGTATGGCCTGTCATGGTCCAACCGGTGCCGGTAATCCAGGTGTAGGTTTTCCTCTATTGTCCAGTCAGAAATCAACTTATATTGAGAATCAGTTGAAAAATTTCCGTACTTCGGCACAAAATGATTCCAGTGTTGGTCGTCATAATGATACCAATAAGATGATGCGTAATGCCGTTAAACGTATAAGTGATCCGGAAATTAAAGCCGTTGCCCAATATATACAGGGCTTAAATCCATAAACTTATATCGTTAAGTATGGAACAGTAAATGGTTTATGCGTTCCAGGCTATAACTATAATGTTATATAAAATCAGGGGAGGTCTTTGACCGCCCCTTTTTTTTGATTATTCTTTTTTCATTTAGAGTCAGGCAGTGAGCAACGATAATAATAACGACAATTTTTCACCATTGTCAGAAACTGGCAGTCAAGTAGAGCGGTATCGTTCAACCCGCAGGGAACATGGTCTGGGTAAGGTTTTACTTAGTTTTCTGGGCTCTATGGAAGTGGCTATTAGCCTGTTTGTAGTAGTGGGTATCGCCTCAATTATCGGGACTATTCTGCAGCAGAATCAGGCTTATAACACCTATATCATCAAATTTGGACCGTTCTGGTTTGAGCTATTTCGTGCTCTGGAACTGTACGATATTTACAGTTCCTGGTGGTTTGTTACTTTACTGGGCTTCCTGCTGATTTCCACTTCGGTATGTATTTATCACTACGCTCCCATGATGCTGCGTGAATGGCGGCACTTTCGCCTGAATGTGTCAGAAAAATCATTGCGCCTGATGCATTCTTCAGGTTTATGGAAAACCGATCAGAGTCAGGAGCAGATCAGTCGTTTTGTACAGCAAAAGCTGGTTAATGGCGGCTATAGTACTCGCTTAAAAAATGAGCAGGGTGTACTCACTATTGCGGCTAAAAAAGGTGCTGCCAATCGGCTGGGATATCTGTTTACCCATGGAGCTATAATTTTAATCTGTTTAAGTGCGCTTTACGACGGTAATTTTAATCTCAAGTTAAGGGAACTGGCTGGCCAGCTGAAGCCTGAAACCCGTGATTTGTTTGCCTCTCAGGTACCCACTATCAGTCGCCTGAAAGCCGGGGATAATCATGCCTTCAGAGGTAGTTCCAGTATCCCTGAAGGCAGTACCACCGACATTGTGTTTTTACAGATGAGAAATGGCTTTCTGGTGCAGGAACTGCCCTTTAACCTGACCCTGCATGACTTTCGTATTGAGCATTATGAATCGGGTATGCCCAAATCCTTTGAAAGTGATATTGAGATTGAAGATAAAAAAACCGGAAAAAAAATCACTAAAACTATTGCCGTGAATCATCCGTTAAGGTACCAGGATTTTGCCATTTATCAGGCATCTTTTGATGACGGTGGCTCAATTATGGATTTACAGGCCTGGTCACTGGAAAATGGCTCACAAAAAGCCATTCGCTTTAAACAGGTGGTTGGTCAAAGCAAAGAAATTGATACGGCTCAGGGTAAAGTTAAACTGGAATTAACTGAATTTAAGGTCAGTAATGTGCAGCCGAACCCTAAAGCCGGGGAAACCGGTCATAAATTTAAAAATATGGGGCCAACGCTGACCTTCCGCATCCGGGACAGCTCCGGTCAGGCAAAGGAATTTATTAATTATATTTTACCGACTCAACAGGAAGGTCGCAGCTTCTTTTTAAGTGGTGTGCGAAGCTCGAATTCTGAACCTTTTCGTTATCTGTTTATACCTGTCGATGATCAAATGAGCCTGAAACGGTTTTTTGATTTCAGAGCCCTGCTGAATAATAACCGGGAAATGCAGCGCATTGCCGGCAAAACTGCTGAACTTTCCCTGCAGGGAAATAAGCCGGTCAAGCCGGAGTTAGTGCAGCAAATGTCCGTAGTCATGCTGCGCCTGGCGCAATTATTTAATCAGGGTGGTTTTGATCAGGTTCTGGCGGATATTAATAAGAAAGTACCGGAAAATAAGCGTGAAATGGTGACAGAATCCTATTTTAAAGTATTACAGACCATTCTGGGGACCGTTTATCTGGAAGTGCTGCAGCATGAAGGTGTGGATATCAGTAACAAAATTACTCCGGTTCAGGAACAATATTACGATGATCTGGTCAATACTATGGGTGTGCTTGCAAATTATGATGCGCCTTTTTATCTGCAGATAAAATCCTTTGAGCATAAACAGGCATCCGGTTTTCAAATTACCCGTTCACCGGGGAAAAATCTGGTTTATTTGGGCTGTATTTTTCTGGTTATCGGCATTGTATTAATGTTTTATGTGGCTCATAAGCGTATCTGGGTCAGAATAAAAAGTGCGCCAGATGGGCTGGCTAATGAGATATTAGTGGCCGGCAGCGGTGATAGACATCAGAAAGAGTTTGCCCAGGAATTTCAGGCTCTGTCACAATTGCTGGATAAGGAATTTAGTAAACAGCATTAAAGTCGAATAAAACAGATGGGCAGTAATTAGCGCTGTGTTTCTAAATCATCCATAATTATTTGCAAACCGATAGATTAAAACAGGAATAATAATGTCAACAAGCACTGCAGAAATGCATAATATCTTTGAAAAGCAAAGTTTCTGGCGTTCACTTAGTCTGTTTGACTGGCTATGGGCTGTCGCTGTATGGCTGGGTGCCGGTTATGCATGGCAGCAGTACTCCTCACATATGGATACCTATGAGGCGGGTATTTTGTTTGCTGTTGCTGCTGCAATTGTCGCCTGGGGATGGTTGTGGAAGCCGGTGCGTGCTTATTCCATTGCGGTGGCTCTGTTAAGCCTGTTTGCAATTTCACTTTATGCTAATAATCTGGCTCTGGGAGAGAGTAATTTCTTCCTGAAGTTCTTAATTTCCAGTAAATCCGCCATTATGTGGATGTCGGCATTATATGTACTGGCCACTGCCGGGTATTTTATCGGACTGTTCAGCGGCTCCCAGTTTACTAATAAAACCGCTTCGGCCATGACCTGGTCAGCCACGGTCATGGGGCTGGTGGGGCTGCTGGTGCGCTGGCGTGAATCTTACCTGATGAATGTGGATATAGGGCATATCCCGGTCAGTAATCTGTATGAAGTATTCATTTTATTCTCAATTATTACTGCCTTGCTGTACCTGTATTATGAAGCTAAAAACAAAACCTATAATATGGGTGGTTTTGTACTGCTGGTGATCAGTTCGGCCGTCGCATTTCTATTATGGTATGGTTTTGGTGCCCGGGGGGCCAGTGAAATTCAGCCTCTGGTACCGGCCCTGCAAAGTTACTGGATGAAAATTCATGTCCCGGCAAACTTTGTCGGTTATGGGGCTTTTTCTCTGGCGGCGATGCTGGGTGTTGCATATCTAATTAAAGATTCAATGATAAAGCGTGGCTTTAATGGCCCAGTTTTCCGTCGTCTGCCGGAGCTGGATATCCTGGATGATGTCATGTATAAGGCAATTGCCCTGGGCTTTGCCTTTTTTACTCTGGCGACCATTCTGGGTGCCATGTGGGCAGCAGAAGCCTGGGGCGGATACTGGTCATGGGATCCTAAGGAAACCTGGGCCTTAATTGTCTGGTTAAATTATGCCGCATGGCTGCATTTAAGACTGACCAGGGGCTGGCGCGGCAGACCCCTGGCATGGTGGGCAGTTATCGGACTGTTTGTGACATTATTTGCCTTTATCGGGGTAAATATGTTCCTGTCCGGATTACACTCTTATGGAGAACTATAAGAGCAATGAGTTCCTTCCTCACCCCGGCCATCTCCGGAGAGAGAAAGGGAATAAATGCTATAAAACTATGGAGATAATCACCAAATTATAGCTGTGCTTACTCCCGGAAAAACACAAAACTGACATAAAAAGGAAAATAATATGCGTGTAATTGTAACTCTTTTAATGATATTCGGATTAACCGGACTGGTCTGGGCTGACTATACAGAAGGTAAAGACTATGAATTACTGACCACAGCTCAGCCGGCACCAACAGATGGCAAGGTAGAGGTGATAGAATTTTTTTCTTACGCCTGTCCGCATTGTTATCGTTTTGAACCCTATATTGAACAATGGCTGAAGACTAAGCCTGATAATGTAGAATTTATTCATGTTCCAGCAGTTTTCAGCAAAAACTGGGAAGCACTGGCTACTTTATACTATGCCGCAGAGGCATTAGGTGTGCAGGAAAAAATGCATCCGCTGATTTTTGAAGCCATGCATGGTAAGGGTAAGAAAATACGTTCTTTTGATGATCTGAAAGCTCTGTTTGAAGCCAATGGTATCAGTGGTGAAAAACTGCAGCAGGCGATGAATTCTTTTGCCGTGACAGCAAAGACCCGTCGAGCCAAAACCATGACTCAGACTTATGGTATTAAATCTGTACCTAATATGGTCATACAGGGAAAATACCGCACCAATAGTACAATGGCTGGCGGGCATGAAAAGGTCTTTAATGTAGTCGATTTTCTGGTAGAAAAAGTGAACAGAGAAAAATAGTAAACCCAGCACCTCGCCTTAAAAGACGAGGCTGTTGGGAATATAGTTGTCACCTCTGCTATCCTCAACCTTAAGGACGAGGCCTTACAAGATGCTGGGTAAACAACTTCTGATTGTCCTGTCTTAAAAAAGGCATAAGGTTTGACCTTAAATGCCTTTTTTTATTACCTTTTTACTATTATAGTTAAGTCTGAGTTACCCCCCGTCACTTTTGGAAGGTTATGGTAGAAAATAATGGTTGATAATGCAAGTCAGTGGAAACAGAAATATTATGACAACCTGGATGATATGGAGCGCAGGGAAAAGCAATGGAATGATCTGGAAGATGTTTTTAAACAGGCAATATCCCGTTTAAGTCTGGTTTCAGAAGGTAAGAGTAAAAACCTGGATAATGAGCTGGTACAGCTTCGTACAGCACTCAGGATGGGTAAAGATAATCAAATTGTTCGGACTATTTTAGAAAATGTGACCCGGGAGATCATTAAACTGGATCGACTGGCACAATCCGAACCAACCGGTGATGCCGGCTTGCTGTTAAAAATTATTGAACAAATGCAGCTTAATGGTAAGGTGGAAAAAAAATCAAAAAAGCTGCTTAAATTATTAAATTCCAGAACAACGCCCGAACAAAAAGAACTGATTTCACTGTTTTGTGATTTATTATCAGATGTTATCGCACAGAGCCTTGAGGATGAGTTAAAGAATAATTCTCAAAATCCTGATTCAGCCAGGTCGGGATTTTTATCAGGACTGTTTGTCCGCCACAATAAAGAAACAGAAGAGTCACAGGATAAAAGCACCACGGTAGCCGTAAGCACACAAAAAGACAAACCGGAAATAATATCCTCAGATAGGGATAAGATAGACTTAAATCAGGAACAGATCAGTAGTGTTGTTGCCACGGTACAAAATGTACTGGAATCTATTATTGACGGCATGGAAATGAATGACACAGTAAAGGAGCAGTTAAAGGATAAGGTTTTTGCTGTTAAACCCACCAGAGAAATTCATGTGCTGCTGGGTGATTTAAGAAATATTCTTAAAGATAGTGGCATTATAGAAAACTGTGATGATTTTATACAGGATGTTGAACATCATCATGAAATGTTAATCCGTCTGATTGAATTTTTGCCTCTGGAAGACAGTGTCAAAGAGAAAGCCGAACAGTTAAAAAATGAATTTTCATCCGGTGTCAGTACAGACGAACTGCCGCAGGCTCTGCAGGCTATTGCTGAACTGATTGGTGAAATGCGCAAAAATGTGCATGAGGAACAAAAAGAATTCGAACGCTTTCTGAAAAATCTGACCGGGCGGCTTCAGCAAGTGGATGCATTTTTACAAAATAACTTTAAGGAGCAACAGCAGTCCTATCAGAGCAGCATGGCACTGGATAATGCTGTAAAAGATCAGGTAAAAGGGATTGGAGATAGTGTTTCGTCACTGGATTCACTGGACGATGTGGAAGCTGTTGTTCAAGCTCATCTGGATACCATCATAAATCATATTAACCAGCATCGTATTGATGAAGATGAGCGAGTAACTCGCATTGAAGCCCAAAACAGCCAGCTGACCAGACAATTGAAAGAACTGGAAGCACAAAGTGGTGAGTTGCGTCAGCAGGTGATGGATTCTCAAAATCGTGCCATGCAGGATGCATTGACAGGGCTGCCGAATCGAATGGCTTATGAACAGCGGATGCAGCAGGAATATGCTCGCTGGAAACGTTATCACTCCACCCTGCTGATAATGGTCTGGGATATTGATTTCTTTAAACAGGTTAATGATACTTATGGCCACCAGGCTGGAGATAAGGTGCTTAAAGTCGTTGGACAGCTGCTGCAGAAAAACCTCCGGGAAACTGATTTTGTGGCTCGTTTTGGGGGCGAGGAGTTTGTCAGCCTGATGCCGGAAACCACTCTGGGAGGTGGTTTTAAGGTGGCAGAAAAAATTCGCTCAGCTATTGAAAAACTGGAGTTCCATTATAGAGATAGTAATGTCAAAGTAACCATTTCCTGTGGTATTAACCTGTTTGTTGACAATGATACGCCTGAAATGGCTTTTGCCAAAGCGGATAAGGCTCTGTATCAGGCCAAGGAGCAGGGTAGAAACCGATGCGTTATTGCACAGACCGGGTAATTGAATGATTGAACTGATCCTTGGAGGGGCACGCTCAGGAAAAAGCCGGCTGGCAGAATCCCGGATTATGCAATGGTCTGACAGCGATTTAGACGGTGGCTCAGAAAATGTTAGCATCGAAAATATTGTTTATATCGCTACGGCCACTGCAGGTGATCAGGAAATGCAGCAGCGAATTGAGCTGCATAAGAGCAGACGGCCTGCACACTGGCAATTAATTGAAGAGCCGCTGTATCTGGCTGAGACTTTAAAAGACAATAACCGTAAGGGCACCGTTATCCTGGTAGACTGCCTGACTTTATGGTTGAGTAATTTATTATGTCATCAGGACAGCCGTATTTTTTTATTAGAAAAAAAGCGATTTTTAAAACAGTTACAGGATACTCAGGCTGATATTGTGATGGTCAGTAATGAAACAGGAATGGGCGTTGTGCCAATGGGAGAGCTGCCCCGCCGTTATGTGGATGAATCCGGATGGCTGCATCAGGAACTGGCACAGATAAGTGATAAGGTAACTCTGGTTGTTGCTGGACTGGAACATACTTTAAAAAATGACTGTGCAGATCGTGAAGTATAATGTCTGACTGGTTTAATCTCCCGATAAATACGCCCGATGATGATTATCAGCAGCAGGCTCGGTTAGTGCAGAGTCAGTTAACCAAACCCCAGGGTTCACTGGGGGTGCTGGAAAATATAGCCATACAGATCAGTGCTCTGCAGAAAACCACTCAGCCGAATGTCAGTCAGGCTCAGATTGTTATTTTTGCAGCTGATCATGGTATTGCCCAGGAAGGTGTGTCTGCTTTTCCACAGTCCGTTACCGCAGAAATGGTGAGAAATTTTTCCAGTGGCGGGGCGGCTATTTCTGTTCTGGCCAGACAACATAAATTAGCTTTGCAGATTATTAATCTGGGTCTGCTAAGTGAGCTGGAAGAACTGGAAAATGTGATTAATTATTCTGTTGGCGAAGGTACGAAAAATTTTTTATACCATGAGGCGGTATCTGTTTCACAATTTGAACAAATTAGTGAGTTTATAAAAAACAGGGTGGATCGATTAAAAAATACCGGGCTACAATTAATTATTGCGGGTGAAATGGGTATTGCCAATACCACTTCTGCCACTGCGCTTATCTGTGCGCTACAGTCCCTGGCACCTGAGCAAATAACGGGAACCGGGACCGGCCTGGACAAAACCGCTCTGGCTCATAAAGTGACTATTATCAGCCAGGCTCTGAACAGGCATAAAACAAACTTAACTCAGGCTGTAGAAATACTCAGAATTTTGGGCGGCTTTGAAATTATTGCTTTATGTGCAATGTATCTGCGTTGTGCTCAACGGGGTATTGTTTCGGTAGTCGATGGTTTTATCTGCACAGTGGCCGCACTATTTGCTATTCATATTAATGCACAATGCAGAGACTGGCTGATATTCTCCCATCAGTCAGCTGAAACCGGGCATAAAATAATTATGGATCTAAATGATATTGAGCCGTTATTAGATTTTAATCTGCGTCTGGGTGAAGCCAGTGGTGCAGCACTGGTCTATCCTTTAATCCACTCAGCCTGTCTTTTACAATCTCAAATGGCCAGTTTTGACCGTGCCGCAGTCAGTAAAAAAAATGCATAAACGAACGCTTTATCTGTTGCGTCATGGTCGTCCCGAAGATCAGGGCGGACTTCAGGATAAGGCCATATTCAGGGGTAAAACCAATAGTCTGTTATCCGCACAGGGCTGGCAGCAAATGCAGGAGGCAGTAGCAGAGTTGAGCTTTAACCATATTATCAGCTCGCCGCTGCAGCGGTGTGCTGAGTTTTCCTGGCATCTGGCCAGAGAAAAAAAACTTACTGTTATTGAGTATGCTGAACTGGCTGAAATTGATTTTGGCCTGTGGGATGGACAGCTTATTGATGATATTGCCATGCACTCAGATCAATTACTTAAGGCATTCTGGTCCGATCCGCTTAACAATACCCCGCCGGAAGGAGAGTCCTTGCTGGATTTTCATAACAGGGTCATTGTTTGCTGGAATAAAATAATTCAGACTAATTTGCAGCAGGATACTCTGATCCTTATACATGGCGGTGTGCAAAAAATTATTCTGGCCCATTTGCTGGAGATGCCTTTAACCGCTATTCATAATATCGAAGTCCCTTATGCCTGTTGCTCTGCCATTAATATTTATTATAATGAGCAGCAAATAAAAGCTACCCTCAAGCATCATGGTTCGTTATCATGAAAATCCAGTATGAATACTCCGATGCTATGAAAAATCTATTACGCTCTTTTTATCTTGCTTTGAGTTTTTTAACTCGAATCCCCGTACCCTTAAAAGGTGATATTAGTCAGCAGGAAATTGCTCAGTCCATGCTGTTTTACCCTGCTGTTGGTTTGCTTATAGGGATTATTCTCTGGTTAATTATTCATATACTGCTATTTGTATCCAGTGCTTTTCCACCCGGAGTAATAGCTGCTATTGAACTGACGGTCTGGGTATTACTTACAGGTGGTCTGCATCTGGATGGTCTGGCAGATAGTGCAGATGCCTGGATCGGTGGACAGAATAATCGCATCCGTACTCTGGAGATAATGAAAGACCCTTATTGCGGGCCTATTGGCGTGACTATTATTATGCTGCTGCTGTTAATTAAATGGAGCAGCCTCAGCTTTTTACTGAAGACCGGTCATAGTGCTTTTATTCTGGTGATCCCGATGCTTTCAAGAAGCATGATCCTGGTACTTTTTATGTCCACAGAATATGTCCGTGAAAATGGTCTGGGTGCTGTATTTATGGAAGAATTACCCGATGACAAAGCATTATGGACGGTACTGATTGTGGCTTTGCTGTTGAGTTTGATATTGACAGGCTGGTGGTCGATTATTCTGATGTCTGGAGTGATTTATGGTCTGAGGATATTAATGATTAAACGACTGGGCGGCATGACAGGAGACACCATTGGGGCCAGTGTGGAAATAGCGGAAGCAGCAGCATTGATTGGTTTATTGTTTTAACCTGAAAAAATCAGTTGAACCTTCTGTCTCAGGCCGTTATGTTAACGTACCATTTAACATTTTTAAAATCGGTCCGGCACGTTCGGTGATTTCAATACGGCAGATTTTACCGTTTTGCACGGCAATTTTATACATACCGACGGGTTCGCTGTACAGAATATGGCCAACGACTGCACGTATAACTCCAGCATGGCTGACAATGAGAATATGTTTTCCATGATAGTCGCAAAGTACTTGTTTCCAGCTCCGGACCACACGATTAATAAAGTCCTCCAGGGGTTCACTGCCTTCAGGACGGTTATTTAACGGGTCATGGTAAAATGCCAGAAACTCGTCTCGTTCAATATCAATAGCATTGCGGCCTTCCCAGCTGCCAAAACCAACTTCTTTAAAATTATCTACAATTGCAAGAGGAATGTTATGCTGCTGATGTAAATGCTGTGCAAATTCAGAACAGCGTTTCATGGGAGAGCTGATGAGCTGATCCCATTGATTGTAGTTACCAATAGCATCATGCATCTGCTGCCAACCCTGCTCTGATAATAAATGGTCAATACTATGACCACGATACATTTTGCCTCCCATAGGGCTTCCATGTCGAATAAGGTCAATAATCACTTCGGGTTCTCCGGGGCGGCCGCTGACAGATCATGGTTCTGTTTTATGCAGAAATTATAAAAATCATCTGCACTCAGAGCTTTACTATAATAATAGCCCTGTATCATGTCACAATTATTCTGTTTAAGAA
>JALVAL010000595.1 GCA_027011205.1 Gammaproteobacteria bacterium | reverse complement strand
CAGGGGATAGTTTCCAGGTCAGTAAGGTTAACGTGGCGTACATGGGGGCAGACATAAAAATATAAAAATATAAATCGCTTTTAGAGGTTACTTCCATGGCACCCATGCGTTTAGGTTTAAAATAAGTTGAGCCTTTAGGGGTATCGGAAACGCTGAAAAAATAAACAACTGAATAAACCAGGGCAATAACACCGGTCAGGCCAATGGCATAGCGCCAGCCGTCATCACCACCAAAGAACAGTGCAATGCCTGGCAGGGTTATGGCTGCTGCTGCAGAACCAAAATTACCCCAGCCGCCATAAATACCTTCTGCCACACCAACCTGTTTGGCTGGAAACCATTCGCCCATCATACGGATACCAATAACAAATCCGGCCCCTACAAAACCCAGTAGAAAACGAGCCAGAGCCAGTTGTTCAAAGGTTTCTGCGGCAGCAAAAATAAAACAGGGGATACTGCCCAGAGCAAGCAGAGTGGAATAGGTTCGTTTAGGACCGAATTTATCAACCAGCATACCAATGATAATACGAGCCGGAATGGTTAAAGCCACGTTAAGGATTAATAGTGTTTTAATCTGGGCAGAGGTCAGCCCCATGGTTTCTTTAATAGACACCAGCAATGGTGCATGATTAAACCAGACAAAGAAGCTGATAAAAAAAGCCAGCCAGGTTAAATGGAGTACTCGGGTCTTTCCTTTAAAGGAAAATAAATTAAGCCTGCTGTTAGACATGGTTGTGTCCTCAAAATATTATACAATGCTTATATTTAAGCATGAATCAGACCATGTTTTGTAATATGCTGATATATAATATAAAACCTTAAGCTTTAATGGTTTCATAAAAGTCAGAAGTCATAGAGTGCATTGTTATGGGGCAAATTTTAGTAATAGAATAGAAACTTGAGTTAATAAGTACGTAGCTATTCAATATAATTTGAAACTACTCAGTATGATTTTTAAAATCGTAAGAGTATCAATCTTATCTGGCTATGTGATTTATATTACTAAAATATAGAATAACATTCAGGCAGATTTATTTTATTGCAGAATCAATGCTAATATTGCTCATAATTTTTACCAATGGCAAACAATCTGAGAATACTATGAACTGGCAAGCTGATTACCTGATAACTAAACCGGATCTGGAATATAAAACCACCTGCCCTTATTGCGGGGTAGGCTGTGGTGTGCTGGCTAAGGTGGATCAGAATGGTGTGGTTTCAGTTAAAGGGGATCCGGAACATCCGGCTAACCTGGGGCGGCTTTGCTCCAAAGGTATAGCGCTGGGTGAAACCGTGGCTCTGCATGAACGTCAGTTATATCCGGAAATACTGGGTCAGCAGGTCAGCTGGGAACAGGCTCTGGCTTCAGCAGCGGGCCGTTTTAAGGAAACTATTGCAGAGTATGGCCCTGACTCGGTAGCTTTTTATGTCTCCGGACAGTTATTGACCGAAGATTATTATGTCGCCAACAAACTGATGAAGGGTTTTATTGGTTCAGCCAATATTGATACCAATTCACGCTTATGTATGTCATCAGCTGTTGCTGCTTATAAAAGAGCCTTTGGTGAAGATATTGTACCCTGCAGTTATGATGATCTGGAACGTGCCAAACTGATTGTACTGACGGGCAGTAATACCGCCTGGTGTCATCCGGTTATTTATCAACGCATAGTTAAGGCAAAAAAGCTGAACCCTGATCTGCAGATTGTTACTATTGATCCGCGTATTACTCAGACCAGCAGTATTTCAGATTGTCATTTAGCGTTAAAACCCGGTACGGATGCAGTTTTATTTAATGGCCTGCTGGTTTATCTGCATCAGCAGGGTGAAATTAACGCGCTGTATCTGGACAATTTTACTTCCGGTTTTGAGCAGGCCTTAAAAACAGCGCAGCAAAGCTCACCGGATGTGGCAACAGTGGCTGAAAAATGTCAGCTGGATAGCCTTGAAGTCGAGCGATTTTATCGTCTTTTTGCTCGCACAGAGCGGGTGGTTACGGCTTTTTCTCAGGGTATTAATCAGTCCAGTTCCGGAACCGATAAAGTCAATAGTCTTATCAACTGCCATCTGCTGACCGGCCGTCTGGGGCGTCCCGGTATGGGGCCGTTTTCCCTGACCGGACAGCCTAATGCCATGGGCGGCAGGGAAGTGGGGGGACTGTCCAATCAACTGGCGGCCCATATGGATATTAATTCATCGGCCCATCGGGCACTGGTAAAAGAATTCTGGCAGTCTCCGCTGATGGCTGAAACGGAAGGTTTAAAAGCGGTTGAACTGTTTGATGCTGTTGCCGTAGGACAGATTAAAGCGATCTGGATCATGGCGACTAATCCGGTGGTGAGTCTGCCGGATGCCGATAAGGTTAAAAGAGCCTTACAAAATTGTCCTCTGGTCGTGGTATCGGATTGTGTTCAGCAAACGGATACCGGTAAACTGGCGCATATAGTATTTCCGGCAGCTACCTGGGGCGAACGTGATGGCACAGTAACAAATTCAGAGCGCAGCATTTCCAGACAGCGACCTTTTTTAAGGACACCGGGTCTGGCAAAACCCGACTGGTGGATAATCTCGCAATTTGCCCGGCATCTGGGCTTTGAGAAGGATTTTAACTATCAGGGACCCGTGGATATTTTCTGTGAACATGCCGCTTTATCGGCTTATAAAAATAACAACCAGCGCTTATTTAATTTATCCGCTTTAACCCGCCTAAGTTTGCAGCAATACAATGACTTAGCTCCCCTGCAATGGCCGGTATTAGCCAGAGGCTCAGATCTTTCTGACAGTTCAGCTATAAAGGGTACTGACCGGGTTCTGGAAAATGGACAGTTTTATACCCCGGATAAAAAAGCTCATTTTATTGCCATAACGCCCAGATTACCGGTTCGTCAGCCAACCACAGAATACCCTTTTATTTTAAATACCGGTCGGGTTAGGGATCACTGGCATACCATGACTCGTACCGGCATGTCACCGCGCCTGTCCTCACACACCATTGAGTCTTATGTGGAAGTTCATCCTGAGGATGCACAGACTCTGAAAATTGTCAATAATGAACTGGTGAAGGTCTGCAGTCCCGTTAGTGATAATCAGGGCAATGAACAGGAGATTTTTGTACGGGTACGCATCAGTGACAAACAGCAATTGGGCAGTCTTTTTGTACCTATGCACTGGAATGAACAGTTTTCAGGCCGATCCAGAGTCGGGACGTTAATTGCTTCTGTGGTTGATCCGGTTTCTGGTCAGCCGGAATCTAAACATGGTATTGCTATTATTAAACCCTGTCAGGCTAACTGGTATGGCTTTATGATCACTCGCGGTAAACCCCATCTGGAATATTCCAGCTACTGGTCCCGTTCACGGGGCAAAGGGTTCTGGCGTTATGAGCTGGCGGGTATGGAAAATCCCCGAGACTGGTCTGAACATGCGCATAAAATATTAGCGCATGGTGTCGCGAATGAAAACTGGCTGGAACTCTATGATAAAAGCCGCAATTATTACCGTGCGGTTCGTCTCTCAGGCCAGCGTCTGGACTCCTGCCTGTTTATAACCCCGGATATTAATCTGCCACCCAGAGACTGGTTAATCAGTTTATTTCATAAAGAGCGGATCTCTCAGGAAGAACGTCAGAATTTATTGCAGGGTGAAGCACCCGGGGATCAGGAAGATACCGGGAAAGTCATCTGTGCCTGTTTTAATGTGGGCGAAAAAACCATTATGGAGGCAATTCAAACTAAGGGTCTTAAAACTGTAGACGCTATTGGTGAATATTTAAAAGCAGGCACCAATTGCGGCTCCTGTAAACCGGAATTAGAGGAATTATTAAATGCTAAGCAGTCAGCCTGATTTGAAACCTGAAAATTGAAAGCTCTCAGTCTTAAAGATAAAGCGCTATTGTTTGCTGAACTCTCTCGTCTTGAGCAGTCGGGCATTGCCAGACTAAAGAGTTTATCTCTGTTAGAGGATGGCTCGACAGAAGTGTCAAAACGAGTAACGGAAACACTCAGGTTATGTCACCTGAAGCTATCCTTTTCTGCTGCAGCCTTTAAATCCGGTCTTATTGATCAGCGTGAACAGGTTTTATTTGAGCTGGCCAATGAAAGCGCTCAATATGAGCAGGTATTTAATAATCTTGCCAGTTTTTATCAACGACGTTATTTACAGCAAAAAAAAATGCTGTCCCGGCTGTTACTGCCGGCCTTGATTTTTTTGCTGGCATTGTTTATTTCACCGCTTCCTGCACTGGTTAATAATGATATAAGCTTTGCAGAATATCTTTATGGTATTGTCGGGACGGTTTTAAAATTTTTGCTCATTGTCCTTATTTTTTTAACACTGCCTCAATGGCTGCAGCAGGGGAAACTGGGTGAGGCTTTAAAAGCTCAATATGATCGGATATTACTTAAAATACCTTTTTTCTCACGTTTATATATGCAACACGTACTACTGGATTATTTTAGATTACTGGCACTTTGCCTCAAATCCGGTTTGCCTGTTATAAAAGCCTTAAAATTATCAGAAAAAAATATTATTAATACTGCCATTCAAAAAAAACTGGCTGTTGTACCCAGACTTATTGAACAGGGTATGACTTTTTCAGGTGCTTTAAGAGAGTCACTGGAATCTTTTGGCGGGTTTGAATTTCCAGAGATCCAGCAAACCATTTATGCAGGAGAATTTTCCGGTACTCTGGAAGACAGTATTGAAAAAATGGTGCTGTTTCTGGATGAGTTTCAGCAACAGAATATGAATCTGGTATTTGAATGGGTGCCCAGGATTATCTATCTTCTAGTGCTGCTTATGCTTGCATATGCGCTTATATAATAAGAGTTAATTTGCGCAGGGGCTATGTAATCGGGGTATTGATATCCTGTTTCAGGCGTTCGATTTCAGCGCTTGTACCGATAACAACCAGTAAATCATTGTGATCCAGTTTATGGTCAATACCACTGAGTTTAAATATAAATTCATTACCCAGTTCCTTATCAACGACGCCCAGCAGAATAAGATTATAGTTCTGGGATAAGTGGGATTCTCCCAGACGCTTACCATCCAGAAAGCAGTTCCTCCTGATTTTTACATCCGCCAGGTTGATAAGATTCTGGCCAAAAATAGCCTGTTCTATGGTTTCAGAAACCAGGGGACGACGGATCATATTATAAATTTTTCGACCACTGATTTCATATGGGTCAATGACCTTGTCTGCGCCGGCTGCCCTGAGTTTGTCCGAAGAGTCCAGGGACTGGCTCAGGGTAATAATTAAAACGTCAGGGTCAAGGTTTTTAGCTGAAATGGTTAAATAAACATTTTTAGAATCTTTCTTAAAAAAGCTGAAAATAACACTGACATCTTTACCAATACCCAGGCTTTTGAGCGCTTCATCGTCGGTATAATCCAGTTGTTTAAACTGAATGTTTTTGTGGTCAATAC
>JALVAL010000594.1 GCA_027011205.1 Gammaproteobacteria bacterium | reverse complement strand
ATACAATATTAGTAACTATTCATCTTAAATTACCGTATCTGTCTATAGGGGGCTGTATTTCCGGGGACGCTCAAGTACCTCCCTGTATTGCTTTACGAAAACATCCCTGTTTTCATAAACCCCGTAAATACAGCCCCTATAGGCAGATACTCTTATGAAGTTTAAAATTATGCTGAGTAGTCACCAATATTATTATAAAAGTAATCATAACAGGGAAATAACTCTGCAAACATGGGTATTTTAATGAACAGGGCCGAATTGAGCATCGCTTTAAAACAGTTCTTACCAGACTCTGCTGTTATTTCTGAGCAGGAAGCCCTGCATCCCTATGAATGTGATGGTCTACCGGCGTATAAAAAAATGCCTCTGGTTGCAGTTTTACCACAAACCATTGAACAGCTGCAGCAGGTGGTTCAGCTTTGTCATCAGCAGGCGGTGCCGGTGGTTGCAAGAGGTGCTGCAACCGGTTTGTCCGGCGGTGCTCTGCCCCTGGAAAAGGGTCTGTTGCTGGGTTTAAGCCGCTTTAACAAAATTCTTAACATTAATCCTCTGGCCCGGACTGCCAGGGTACAGCCCGGTGTTCGAAATCTGGCTATTTCTGAAGCTGCTGCAAAATACGGTCTGTATTATGCTCCCGATCCCTCTTCCCAGATTGCCTGCACTATTGGTGGTAATGTGGCAGAAAACTCCGGTGGCGTGCATTGCCTTAAATACGGTCTGACGGTACATAATGTACTGGAACTTAAAGTCATCAATCCACAGGGCGAACTACTGACTATTGGTTCTGCTGCTCTGGATAGTGCCGGTTATGACATACTGGCACTCATGAACGGTTCAGAAGGAATGCTCGGCATTGTGGTAGAAATTCTGGTTAAATTACTGCCCTGTCCAGAACGTGCTCAGGTTCTGCTGGCTGCTTTTGATGATGTGGAAAAAGCCGCTGACTCGGTGGGGGAAATCATTGCGGCCGGTATCATTCCCGCTGGACTGGAAATGATGGATGCACTGGCCATTCAGGCCGCAGAAGATTTTGTCCACGCCGGTTATCCACGAGATGCCAATGCCATTTTATTATGCGAAGTGGACGGCACTAATGAGGAAGTTTCTGAACACAGTAAAAAAATATACGATTTATTACTTTCCTGTGGTGCCACCGAAGTTCGCACAGCCAGAGATGAAGCTGAACGTCTGCGTTTCTGGCAGGGACGTAAATCCGCCTTTCCTGCCGTAGGTCGTATGTCACCGGATTACTATTGCATGGACGGTACCGTACCCAGAAAAAAACTGGCTCAGGTGCTGACCCGTATCAGCCAGTTATCCCAATATTATCAGCTGCCCGTGGCTAATGTATTCCATGCCGGTGATGGTAATTTACACCCTCTGATTTTATACGATGCCAATCAGCCCGGTGAATTAAAACGAGCGGAAGATTTTGGGGCTGAAATTCTGGAACTCAGCGTCCAGGTGGGTGGCACCATAACCGGTGAACATGGCGTGGGACATGAAAAAATTCATCAGATGTGTGTACAGTTTTCTGAACCTGAACTGGAACAGTTCAGAGCACTGAAGCTGGCATTTGATCCTCATAGTCTGCTCAATCTGGGCAAGGCCATTCCACAGCCGCGCAGCTGTTCAGAATACAAACTGATTGGTTCCTGCAGCCATAATACATCCGGGCATCAGCACAGAGGGCATGGATAAAGTATGAGCGATGACAGCATAGCATTACAGCTGCAGGTGCAGGAGGCTCTGCTGCAGAAGCAGGCACTTACTATTAAGGGCAGCGGCAGTAAGAATTTTTTTGGCGGCCTGATCAAAAATAATCTGACACCTCTGTCTGTCATCAAACATTGCGGAGTTGTTAATTACGAGCCCAAAGAACTGGTAATTACTGCCCGTGCCGGTACTTCTTTGGCAGCGATACAGAGCCTACTGGCAGAACAGGGTCAGATGCTGGCCTTTGAGCCTCCGGCTTTTTCTGAACAGGCCACTCTGGGAGGTACTATTGCCTGCGGTCTTTCCGGCCCGAGAAGACCTTACGCAGGCTCAGCCCGTGATTTTGTACTGGGTTCAAAAATTATTAACGGTCAGGCAGAAATCCTTCATTTTGGCGGAGAAGTGATGAAAAATGTAGCCGGTTATGATGTATCCCGTCTAATGGTCGGTGCCCTGGGTACTCTGGGTCTGATACTGGAGGTTAGCCTTAAAGTCCTGCCCCTGCCTGAGCAGGAAATAAGCCTGACCCTGGAATATCCTGTTAATGAAGCCATTGAACAGATGAATAAATGGTCGGCTACTCCACTGCCCATTTCCGCAGCCTGTTATGATGGTGCCAATTTATACATCCGTTTATCCGGTGCAGCTGCTGCGGTTTCTGCCGGCAGCAAACGCATTGGCGGTGATATCATTGCAGACGGTAAAGCCTTCTGGTACAGCGTACGTGAATTGCGGCATGGATTTTTTAACAGCGATAAATTTCTCTGGCGTCTGTCCCTGCCTTCGGATACCCCATACATTGAACTGCCCGGCAAACAGTTTATTGACTGGGGCGGAGCTCTACGCTGGTATATTGCTAACACTGATGACAATCAGGATTTATTTTCAATCATCACCCGACATGGCGGCCAGGTAAGCCTGTTTCGTGCTTCAGCAGACAACACGGCTAAAAATAATTATCTCCGGCATAATGATGCGTTTCATCCTCTTAGTACAGCTCTTTTAGACTTGCATAAACAACTCAAACACGCATTTGATCCACAGGGTATTTTTAACCCTGGCAGACTTTATCGGGAACTCTGATGCAGACATCCATTACTGAATCTTATCTGGCCACTAAAGCAGGTCGTGAGGCAGAAGTCATTTTACGATCCTGTGTACACTGCGGTTTCTGTACCGCGACCTGTCCAACTTATCAATTACTGGGTGATGAACTTGATGGTCCACGCGGGCGAATTTATCTTATTAAGCAACTGCTTGAAGGTCAGCCTGTCAGCCGCGTTACCCAACAGCATCTGGATCGTTGTCTGACCTGCCGTGCCTGTGAAACCACCTGCCCTTCTGGTGTACAGTACGGCCGACTGGTGGACATTGGGCGGGAACTGATTGAACAGCAGATACCCCGCCCTGCTGCGCAACAATTGCAACGCTTTTTATTACGCAAACTGCTGCCCTATCCCGGACGGTTTGCGACACTGCTGGGTATCGCCAGGCTGTTCAAACTAGCGTTACCCGCCCGACTGAAGACAAAAATACCAGCGCTGCAAACACCCTCTCCTCGTCCTGTGGCCAGCCATGATCGTGAGATGATTATTTTAGAAGGCTGCGCCCAGTCGGTCACTACCCCCAACACCAATGAAGCAACTGCCCGAGTTCTGGATAAACTCGGGGTCAGCCTGATATCTCCAGCCAGTCAGGGCTGCTGCGGTGCCGTTAGCCAGCACCTTGCTGCTGCTGAAGAAGCCCGACAATTTATCAAACAGAATATTGATGCCTGGTGGCCGTATATTATGGATGGGGCAGAAGCCATTATTGTCACTGCCAGCGGCTGTGGTGTACAGGTAAAGGATTATGCTTATTTACTGGCACAGGATCCGGGCTATGCTGATAAAGCAAAAAAAATCTCAGAACTGACCCGGGATCTTTCTGAAATTTTAGCCGAGGAAGACCTCAGTGATTTTAAACTGAGTACCCATCGGAAAGTAGCCTTTCACTCACCCTGTACCTTACAGCATGGACAACAGCTAAACGGTCAGATTGAACAAATCCTGACACAACTGGGCTATCAACTGTCCGATGTGCCTGACAGTCATTTATGCTGTGGTTCAGCCGGTACCTATTCTATTTTACAGCCGGTGCTGAGTCAGCAGCTGCTGAATAACAAACTGGCAGCCCTAAACAGTGATCAGGCGGATATTATTGTCACTGCCAATGTCGGCTGTCAGCTTCATCTCAATAGTCAGTCAACAACACAGGTTCAACACTGGATAGAATTGCTGGATCAGAGTGGCACTAAATAATTCGAAAAGTGTTTTCATGGCAATTTATCAGAACGATACCTCCAGAAGCTGGGATGAGCTCTGACATAGTATTCCTACCTCTGTATTTACTTTTTTGCTTTACTCTGGCAACTGCCTTTCTCTTTTGAAGTACGTTTTAAATTCCTGTGCCGGTACCACCAACGAACCAGCATCAGCAGGACAATGACCAGCAATAATTGCTCGATATGCTTTATTCGGCCAAATAACTGTTCGGCACCCGCACCAAGAAGGTAACCAGCACCGACACCCAACGTTGCCCAAAGGCTCGCACTAACACTATTGATCAATGCAAAACGAATCGGTGGATAATCATGCATGCCCAGCAACATTGGAGCAACGGTACGAGTGCCATAAACAAATCGGGAACCCAAGGCAATCCAGTCAGACTTCTCTTTTAACATCGGTAGCAGCCTGTCAGCATGTTTTGTCAAACGCGGAAATCGTGTTAATGCATCCCGTCCATAGCGACGTCCGATATAAAACCAGAGCTGATCACCAACAAAAGCCCCCAGGGCCGCAGCAATGACGATCCACTCAAACGATAACGCACCCCGATGACAAAGCACGCCCGCCAGAAGGATCACGGTTTCACCCTCCAGCAGGGCACCAACAAAGACAATAATCAAACCAAAGTGCGAGAAATAAGGCAGACTGCCTTCCAGTAGATCCTGTATATTCATAAAGAATCAATCATCTCAATTATTCCAGTGGAAGGTGCCTTGATTTTTCATGTCTCTCCCATAACAGGACAGCAACTGTCGTGCCTGTCGCAATAACCAGCAATAAATGGTTTAGATAACAATTTTTTTGTTAACATCATCTAATCTTGTATCGTAATGTCTTTTATGTTGCATTTATATATCCTCAATTCCACGGAAACGAAGATTACTGAAAATGGTTGAGTCACTTCTGTTTTTTGAGGTAGCTGCTTTCATAAAAACAACGACGCCATCGATATCTCGAATGACACCTTTGAGGCGAACATTATCCTCAATAGATAAACTTATGGAAGAAAAAGCATGATCCATTAGATTCTTATCATTTCGTGCAATACCCACTGCATAAGCCAGGTAATTGGCAAGCCCTTCATGATGCAAATTAATAAGTTTTGAGAAATCAGCCCATGTTTCTTTCCATCGTTGCCATTCAATGTTAGAAAGCTTTTGACCATCAAGATGCAAAAATAATGTTGCGCTGATAAGCGCATCCTGCCAGTCCCATTCTGGTGAGTTCTCTTTGCCTCTTGCCACCTTGACAGCACGTTCATGAAACACTCGGCAACGCTCACACTGATAATAACGCTCGATGTCAACCAACCTGTCGCATTTTATTGAAATTATCTTTATGGGGGCTTTGCCCCCAAACCCCCAAGGTATTTTTACAAGGGTAATGATCCTG
>JALVAL010000593.1 GCA_027011205.1 Gammaproteobacteria bacterium | reverse complement strand
GCCTTTGTCATGCTTGGATTTTACTAATGAGTATTCATGCTTATAATCCAAGGTTATTTTGTCTATCAACTATAAGATTAATTCGAAAAAGTATCAATTCAGTATTTTTTTACCATCCAGATAGATAATATAATTCTCACTGTGGATGACCATGTCAAATGATTGAATTCGGGTCATGTGAAATGACAGCTTGATTTTCTTCTCTTTATATATATTTCGTATTCTTACCCTATTTTCTTCTTCTTTTTTTACTTTTTTATCTACTTTTCTATTTTTATTCCGAAAAGTTATTCTCTACAAATTTTTCTTTGTTTATTTTCTTCTCTATTTCCATGTTAAATTGGTATCTCCGCATTAAAATTGACTTAAACAGCAGATAATACCAATGAAAAGAAATAAATGTAAATATTGTAATAAGTTATTTATTCCCAGCAGAAACCATCCCAATCAATGCAACTGCGGTTCTGAAGATTGCTTACGACGCTACAACAGGGAGCGCCAGCGTCGCTTTTATCGTAAAAAATGTCAAGAAGACAGTGATTGGAAAAAGGATATGAGGCGCCGCAAGAAAAAAGAACGTTTAGAGCGTTTAAACAGAGCTTCTCCTGACAATACTTCAACAGCTTCGAAATCTTCCGTTATATTGGAACCTGAATATGAACCGCTGATATTAGGAATTTTGAGTGCACTTACCGGCTATCACAGTCGCGATGATCTGTTACCGATTTATCAACATTGCATCGAAAAAGGCAGGAATTGTCTAAACATCCCGGATCCCAACAGTCTTAATAATAATGGAGCATTTGAAGATACAGATGAACAAAATTCCAATTATCAATCGGTTTCCTAACGTTGGTCTGAGGGTGACCTAACATTTGTTCTTCAGTTAACTTATTGATTACCAACAGATTAATTTTTTCCTAACGCTGGTTTGGCATTTATTATTTTGGTGTGCTATTATGTCATTAACGGCGCTTTTAAGCGGAAGATATTACAGAAAATAAAGGTGAAGGAAAGGATATTATGAGTATTCATAAATCTTTGGTAGTGTCGAATCGGGTTCGTGGTATTCCGGCAGGATTCGGCTGGGTTGATCATCGTCTGTTAAAAGATGGTTATCTGCGCGAGTGTTCAACTGACGCACTCGCATTGTATCTTATATTAATCGCTGTCGCGGATCAGGATGGACTTTCTTACTACGGGGATCGTCTGCTCTGCACCATGCTCGGTTGGCATCAGCGGCGTCTTGAGCTTGCCCGTGAAAATCTGCGGGATGCCGATTTGGCGGCCTATCGTGAACCAATGTATCAGGTACTGTCATTGCCTGAGGCAGGCCGGAGGATAAATCATGCTGAGTGAAAATGAATATTATCAACTTCATGTACTGTACAATAATCTGCATTTGAATATCGCTCAGCTGGCGGAAAAACTTAATATTTCAGAAAGTTCAGTACGCCGGTGGTTAAAAAAGCCGCAGTACAGTGAACGTTCTTCCCGTGAATTGCCGAGTAAACTTTTACCCTGGCACGGTTATATTGACCGGTTGCTTCAGCAGCACCGCTACAGTGCCCGGCAACTGTTCCAGATGATTTCAGAGGAGGGTTACAGCGGCAGTTACAGTACGGTAAAACGTTATGTAAACAAGGTGCGTCCTGCAGAGAAAAAGGCGTTTTTCAAGCTGAACTTTACCTCCGGCGATGCCGCACAGGTTGATTTCGGCTATTGCGGAAGTATTCCCTGCGATAATACGAGGCGCAGACTGATTGTGTTTGTCATGGTGCTCTGTCATTCGCGATATATGTATGCGGAATTTATTCCCTGCGAAAGGACGGAGCATTTTCTGCAATCTCATTTTAACGCTTTTCAGTATTTCGACGGCATTCCCAAAAGAGTTATTGTTGACAACTGTAAATGTGCAGTAAAACAAAACAGACGCCATGGTGAAGTTGTTTATAACTCACAGTATTTGGCATTTGCCAAAGACTGCGGCTTTGCTCCTGACGCCTGTAATCCATACAGCCCTAATGAGAAAGGCATTGTTGAAAACGCTGTAAAATATATAAAACATAATTTTGCCAAAGGGCGGGAATTCAATTCATTCAGTGAGGCTAATCTTGCGTTGCGCCACTGGCTTGACAATACAGCCAATATCCGAAAACACAGCGCAACAGAACGTACTCCATTAGAGATGCTGCATGATGAACGCAGACATCTTTCAGGATTACCAGTCAATAAACCGAATTGTTCAATAACCAGACCGCTTAAAGCAGATACCAGGTGCCGGGTCTGGTTTGACTCTAACAGTTACAGTGTGCCGGCTAAATATTCGGGACAGTCTCTGACGCTGCAGGCGGGAACTGAAGTTGTCAGAATCTACAGTAACGGGCTTATTGCCGAGCATGTGCGTTGTTACGGACGTAAAGTTGACATAGTCGACCCTGATCATCAGAAAGAACTGCGGCAGCGGCGAAGCAGGGCCAGAGAGCAACAGCTCGAACAGGACTTTCTGAATATTTCACCTTATGCAGAGCAGTTTCTTAAAAAAATGAAGTTACGGGAACTTAATGTCCGTCAACATTTGCGCAGGATTGTCGTTATGGCTGAACAATATGGAAAAGAGGCTGTCGCCAATGTTCTTGAAGATATGCTTCAATTTGAGGTGTTTCGAGCCGACTACGTCGAACAACGGCTGATGAACAGATCACTGACTGAATTTATCGGCACCTTGCATGTACCACGGGCGGGTGACTGTATGAATATGGAAATAACTCCGCCTAATCTCAATATTTACAATTAATAAGGATACTTAAGATGAATATAAATTTGAATCAGCAGCTGGAACAGAATCTGGATTATCTGAAACTTCCTTCATTGCGTGACAATTATACTGAACTGATCAGGGAAGCCGCAGAAAAACAGCTTTCCCATCTGGATTTTCTTTCCATTGTCATTGCGGATGAAACCGCCGCAAAACAACATCGGGCGGCTCAACGCAGAATAAAACAGGCTAAATTCCCGGTAATCAAAACGCTTGATCAATTTATCTGGTCACATCCGGCAAAGATTAACCGGGCTCAGATACAGAATATTTTTACACTCAACTTTATCAGTCAAAAGGAAAATGTGATTTTCCTGGGAAATCCGGGACTGGGAAAAACTCATTTGATGACAGCTATTGCCTATCAGGCCTGCAATAAAGGACATTCAGTAAGATTTGATACTGCCGTCAATATTATCAATCGACTCAATTATGCTGTGCAAAATGGTAAATTCAGCTCTGTTTTGCGGGAATACCTTTCAACTGAACTGCTCTGCATTGATGAACTGGGATTTCTGCCCATAGATCAACACGGTGCTGATCTGCTCTTTCAGGTTATCAGCGGCAGATATGAACGTAACAGCACCATGATAACGACTAACAGGCAGTTTAATAAATGGAATGAAATATTCAACAATGACAATACCATTGCCAGTGCGATTCTCGACAGACTGCTTCACCATTGCGAAAAAGTAATGATTAAGGGAGAAAGTTTCAGGATGAGAGCTCCGGTACTATAAATCAACGCCAAACTAACGCACTTCAGTCATAACATCAGAGTATAATCGGTTTGTGATTGAGGTGCTTTTTTTTAGCCGGCAACGTTGTCTCAATGGATTGAATTGCGGTTATGAAGCCAGCATGAGGGCCGTTCTCCTATAACGTCAACTGCTATCTCGGTTCTTCTACCGGTTCAATACCAAGGTCGTGACAATGCCATAACAATGAGGATTGCGATGGAATAAATCACATAATTCGTTTTTTTGCAGCATGAAAAAGCGAATAAGAAAAGCTGGACAGCTCATTTTTTCTGGCCTGTGCGGAGACGCTATCTCCATGCCTGGAGAAAAAAAGTTTCATTTCACATGGCCAGAATCCAATCATTTCACGTGCCCGCTAACCGGCCTTACAGATATTCTGGAATGGGTCGGAAGTGTATCAGGAATTGATGCTGATATCCGCTCTTCATTTAGCGCTGGAGATGCAGCCAAGATTCTCTCTATTGCACGATATTGGATTGGGACTAACGGCAATACTTTGCCGCGTTTGGAAGGTTGGCAGGTTATGCACCAGCTTCCATACCGCGACGCTATTACTGAAGATGTTTACGGCGCTCTTTTTAAGTCAGTTGGTCGTAATTAAGATGGGATTCAAAATTACTTCTCATTCCGCTCTGCTCATTTGGCAAAATCTCCAGTAGTGGCATTTGACTCAACAACCATTTCCACCTATTCTGAAAATCAATTGGAAGCACGGCAGGGGTTCAATAAGGCAGGTGATGGACTGAATACCATCAAGTTGCTGACTCTATATTCTGTAAAAGATCGTGAACCGCTTGCCTTTGCCAAGCAACCCGGCAATGTTCCTGACGTTATATCCATTGAAAATGCAATAAAGCAAATCAAGTGCCTCAACTTGAATAAGCCCTTAATTGTTACCGACAATGGCTACTACAGCCAGGAGAATATGATGAAATTTGCTTCGCGCAATATGAAATTTTTGACATTAGTAAACACTAATATTACCTGGGTTCGCAAAGTTATTGATTCCATTCAGGATAACTTAGCAGGTATATCCAGCACCTGTCCATTTGATCCCTCTGTTTGTGGGGCTACAGCTACCATAATGCATGAGTTCAGCCGGGAGCGACTGCGATCACGCAACGGCAGGGTTGCCGGAGAAAAAGAGACATTTTCGCGCCGTCTTTATGTGCATGTTTTCTACTCTCCTGATAACGCAGCTAAGCGGGAAGTTACCTTTCGCAAAGATTTACTTGAACTGAAAGCACAGGTAGAAGCCGGGGATACTGAGTTTACAAAATCAGCACAAAGAAAAATAGATAAGTATCTGGTGTATTCAACCAGAGGGCGTGGCGGACAACTTAAGGTAGGTTTCAATGACAAGACCATAGCCAAAGCAAAGAAATATTTCGGCTATTTCGTACTCGTCTCATCTCAGAAAATGGCCACATTTACTGCCCTTGAAAACTATCGATTGCGCGAAAAAATAGAAGAATTATTCGGTGTACAAAAGGGAACCACTGATGGTAATCGACCACGTACCTGGTATCCTGACAATTTGCGTGGAAGACAATTTGTACAATTTGTTGCACTGGGGTATTACTGCTTTTTAACAAAAAAAATCAAGGAGGTGCGGGAGAGACTTGGGAAAAATACAGGCAAAAAATCCAGAGAACTCATTAAATTGGAGAATAAATTGGACAAATGGCTTGAACAACGTTCGCTCGCCCAGATCATGGACTGGTTTGATTGCATAGAAACGACAAACATTCAAACAGCCATGGCTAATTATCGATGGTCAACTGAATCGGTGGCACGAGATAGGTTGTTCTTGAAATATTTAGGAGTTATAAATTAATAGTGTACGCATTATACTATTTTTAGG
>JALVAL010000592.1 GCA_027011205.1 Gammaproteobacteria bacterium | reverse complement strand
ATTGATGCACACTTGCGGTACAGGGACGTGCCGCTCATTTTTGACGACCGTAAGTCGTTGAAAATGGAGTAAAAGAAAAATCACACTTTTTCTTTTACGTTCCGCTAAATTGCCAGGAAGGCAATTTACGGATGGACACTAGTTAAAGCATAAGTCAGAATTATATATTAGCAAGCCAGCTTGAGTTTGCAGGGTTAAAATATGATGCAGTTCAAACTATAGACTTGACTATTGGCAGTCGTTTTCTATTATTGTAGTATAAAACCTACAAATTAGTCAGGGGTTGTTTTATGTTGTATTTAATCGCAATAGCATCTTTTACTCTGGGGTTTATACTCTGCAGTATTTTGAGTAATGAGCAGGAGTGTAAGCACTGTCAGCAGAAAGAAAGACCTGATTTTTCCCCCGGAGACTTATTAAAATAAATACTCTGTATCAGGAGTTGTCTGTTAGAGGATTACTTTTTTATTTATCAGCTGAATGATCCAGAGCGTATTGACTGACTTTTTTTAATTCATCTCCGTTAATATTAGGAAACTTCGGCATCATCAGACTGCCTTCATTGATTTTAGCCTCAATATAGGCCAGATTTTTCCTGTCTGCGGCCAGTTCATAGTAAATATTATCTTTTCCTTCAATGGCCTCATGACATTCCATACAGGCGGCTTTAAAAATTTCTTCACCCTTTGCTCCAGCGACAGGCGTATATTCATTACTGCAGGCTGTCAGTATTAGAGTGCTTACTGCCACAACAAGTAATATTTTTTTCATTGCTATTCCTTAGTATAAAACTTAATAAAATATAACATAGTTAATTAGTAGGATATTAAGGTAAATAATAGCATAAGCCTAAAGTATTTAAAATTGCTATAATACTCGTTTAATTCAGAAAAATTTCAGAGGCATAATGTCAGCGAGCAATTCAGCAAATAAAATCGGTTTTATCAGTCTGGGCTGTCCCAAGGCACTGGTGGATTCAGAACAGATCCTGACTCGCCTGCGAGCCGAAGGTTATGATATAGGGGATTCCTATCAGAATGCCGAGCTGGTTGTGGTCAATACCTGCGGTTTTATTGACGAGGCGGTGACAGAATCGCTGGATGCCATTGGGGAAGCACTGGCTGAAAATGGTAAAGTAATAGTTACCGGTTGTCTGGGAGGTAAAGGTGATATAGTAAAGCAGGCTCACCCGGAAGTACTGGCTGTTACCGGCCCCCATGCTCTGGAAGAAGTAATGACCGCAATACATGAACACATTCCTCCGGAACATGATCCTTATACCAGCCTGATCCCCGAGGGCGGTATTAAACTGACGCCCAGACATTATGCCTATTTAAAAATTTCTGAAGGGTGTAATCATAGCTGCAGTTTCTGCATTATTCCATCACTGAGAGGAAAACTGCTCAGTCGTCCTGTTGGAGATGTACTTCAGGAAGCACAAAGTCTGGTACAGGCCGGTGTGAAGGAGTTGCTGGTGGTTTCACAGGATACTTCTGCCTATGGTGTGGATGTAAAATATCAGACCGGTTTTTATCAGGGCAGACCGGTAAAAACCCGATTTAAGGAACTGGCGTTAGCTCTGGGAGAACTGGATGCCTGGGTTCGTATGCATTATGTCTATCCTTATCCTCATGTGGATGAGGTGATCCCTTTAATGGCAGAAGGGAAAATCCTGCCCTATCTGGATATCCCCCTGCAGCATTGTTCTGAAGCAATACTTAAAGCCATGAAGCGTCCCGCTAATAGTGAAAATATGCTTAAGCGTATTGCATCATGGCGTGAAATTTGTCCGGATATTACTTTAAGAAGTACTTTTATTGTGGGTTTTCCAGGAGAAACAGAAGTACAGTTTGAAGAATTACTGGAATTTGTAGAACAGATACAGTTTGATCGTATCGGGGCTTTTAAATATTCTCCTGTAGAGGGGGCAGATGCCAATGCACTGGCCAATCCTGTAGCAGAAGAAGTGAAAGAGCAACGACTTGCTCGGTTAATGGCATTACAGTCTGAAATCAGTTATAACAAATTACAGGGTAAAACAGGTCAGAGTATGCGGGTTATTATAGACAGTATTGATGAAAAAGGCGTGGTTGCACGCAGTGCCGCGGATGCACCGGAAGTTGACGGACTGGTGTTTATCGACGCCCTGGAAAATGTGGATTTTGATCAGACTGCAGGGCTTAATCCCGGTGACTTTATTAATGTTAAAATTATTGATAATAGTGAACACGATTTATGGGCAGAGCTGTTATAAAATACAGCGATAATAAATATCTTATGAGTACCGATAAAATATATTCCAGACCACTGGATAAACTGGTGGATTTTAATTTTGACGAACGTGTTGCCAGTGTGTTTCCAGATATGATTAATCGTTCGGTGCCTGGTTATGCAGGTATTGTGGCAATGACCGGTATTCTTGCTGCTGAATTTTATCAAAGCGGCAGTCAATGTTATGATTTGGGGTGTTCCTTAGGTGCTTCTGCCTTATCCATGGCAAAGGCGATTAAGGAATCTGATGTTAAGATCATAGCAGTGGATAATTCGCCGGCGATGTTAAATAAAGCTGCTGATCTACTGGCCAGCCGGGAGCAGAAAAAAATTCAGTTTGTCTGTGATGATATTAATAATATTGAATTATCCAGTGCCTCTATTGTGGTCATGAATTTTACCCTGCAGTTTATCGCTCAGGATCAGCGTTCGTTATTATTAAAAAAAATATACCAGGGCATGAATCCCGGTGGTATCTTAATTCTGAGTGAAAAATTAACCTGTAATGATGCCCAGCAGCAGCAATTATTAATTGATATGCATCATTTTTTTAAAAAGGCAAATGGTTATAGTGATATGGAGATCAGCCAGAAACGCCAGGCACTGGAAAATGTGTTATTGCCGGAAACACTGGAACAACATAAAATGCGCTTAAAAACGGCAGGTTTTAGACAAACCGAACAATGGTTTCAGTGTTTTAACTTCTCTTCTTTAATTGCTATTAAATAAATTGTATGCCTGACTTAAATACCTTATTTCAGCCGCTTTATGATGCCATGCAGAATACCGCTCTGGCAGCATGGTCTGATACCTTACCTCAACAGCTGGCAGAGTTGACCCGCGAGGTACATGGCGATTATCCCTGCTGGCAACAGGCACTGGCACAATTACCTGAAGTTGATATACAACAGCTTGATTTGAATGCTGCCAGTTTGCAGATAAAAACCCGCAATCATATTGATCTGCAGCAACTGGAGCAAAGTTTAAAATTATTATCGCCCTGGCGTAAGGGGCCTTATCAGATCAATGAACTGTTTATTGATAGCGAATGGCATTCTGACTGGAAATGGCAGCGTATCCGGGAACATCTGTCACCTTTAAAGAATCGTACAGTGCTGGACGTTGGGTGCGGCAATGGTTACCATTGCTGGCGTATGGCTGGACAGGGGGCAGGACTGGTTATCGGGATAGATCCTTCCTGGTTGTTCTGGGTACAGTTTCAGGCAATTAAGCATTTTATCGGCGCAGCAGCGCCAGTCTATTTCTTACCCATGGGGATAGAAAGCCTGGCGGCTGATTTAAATGCTTTTGATACGGTGTTTTCTATGGGTGTCATGTATCATAGACGTTCCCCCATCGACCATTTACTGCAACTTAAAAGTGCCCTGCGTAAAGGTGGAGAACTGGTGCTTGAAACATTAATTATTGAAGGCAGGGAAAGAGAAGCATTAGTACCGGATAATCGTTATGCTAAAATGCGCAATGTCTGGTTTCTTCCCAGTGTGCCCACTCTAACCCAATGGCTGCGCCGATGCGGCTTTAAAAATATTAAAGTAGTCGATATTAATCAGACTTCTATAAAAGAACAGCGCAGCACCTCATGGATGACTTATGATTCTCTGCAAACCTTCCTTGATTCCAATGATCACAATAATACCATTGAAGGATATCCCGCCCCCTTGCGTGCCACTGTTATTGCCCAAAAACCCTGATTTAATCTGATGACCAGAACTGGAAAATCCATGAAAAAAAATAATGCTAAAAAATCACCACCGGTATATGTTAAAGAGAGCGCAATCCACGGCAAAGGTTTATTTGCTCAGAGAAATATAAAAAAAGGCGAGCTTATTGGTCAGTTTAAATATAAGCCGGCTAAAAAAGACGGGATGTATGTTTTATGGGTGACAGAAAATAAAGCTTATCAGGTTCTCGATGACTTTAAATATATTAATCATAGCAACAAACCCAATGCAGCTTACTATGATGATTTTACCGTTATGGCTATAAAAAATATTAAAAAAGATGCTGAAATTACTCATTGTTATGATGAAGAAATGGGCGAAGACTGGACTGGTTAATTTCCATATATTGATACGCTACACACTGAGCTTTAATTTCGGGGAGGTCTTTTTTTGTGACTGAAAAGCCAGTACATTTTCTTTTTGCAATCTCCAGTCATGGCTATGGACACTTATCTCAGGTCAGCCCTGTCATTAATCGCTTGATGCAGGTTTATCCCGATGCGTTATTATTTATTCAGACTACATTAGCGCAAGATATTATTGCTGCTCGTATAAAGCATTCTTTTCATTATATTCACTTTGAAGGTGATGTGGGCCTGATCATGAACGGAGCCATTAAGGTGCGGGTTCAAGAAACCCGTATCGCCTATCAGCAGTTTCATGACCGCTGGAATGAAAAGTTTGATCAGCAAACGGATATTTTAAAGCAAAATGCCATTGATATATTAATCGCTGACATACCCTATTTACCCCTGTTGGCAGCTCAGTCATTAAATATCAAAACCATCGCCATCTGCTCCCTGAACTGGGTAGATATTTTATCCGGTTATTTTCAACACGATAAAATTATTGAGGGCTATCTGGATATTATGAGGTCTGCCTATCAGCAGGCCGATATATTTTTAAAACCACAACCGTCCATGCCTATGCAATGGCTGGTGAACTCTCAAACTATTCAGCCACTGGTAAATGCCGGGACCGAATCAAGGTCAAAACTGCTGCTGGAGCTGTCTATTCCTGAAGATAAAAAAATTATTTTATTCGCTCTTGGGGGGATCAGTACTTCTATTTCCTTAAAAGCATGGCCGGTATATAAAAAATTTCATTTTCTGGTACAGGATGGTTACGATTCCAGTGCAGACTGGGTTCATAATATCAAACAACTTTCACTGTCTATTTCAGATATTATTCAGTCAGTAGATTTAATTATCACCAAACCTGGTTATGGCATATTTGTTGAGGCGGCATTTAGCGGCACACCGGTATTGTATGTGGAACGCGGTGACTGGCCGGAAGAAATATATCTGCTTAAATGGCTCAACAAATATCTGCCGGTTAGAAAAATATCCCCGGAGGATTTATTAAATGGTATTGAGGAGCCAATCCTTGAAGAATTGTTATTATCTGCAAATAAAACAATCGAACTGTCAGATGGTATTGAACAGGCGGTAAATTATATTACTTTATAGTTACAGTTATTGTTCATATTATTAAGTTCTCAGCTTAGAAAACCGAAATAATTAGTTGTCTTGGAACATACCCTGGTTCAGATGGTCTATCTTTTGAGGCGGAAAAATATTGCTTGAAATATAATTTTTTACCCTAACTATACCTAAAGACAACTAACCATAAATGAACCGAGAGAAATAGAGAAAAGGAAATAAATTAATGAAGAGAATTTTATTATTCCTGGCGACCAATATGGCTGTAATGGCTTTAATTGGCGTGGTCTTCCAGTTGTTGGGAATTCAGGGGATGCTGGCCTCAAATGGTGTGGATTTAAATCTTCAGGCTGTTATGGTTATGTCACTGATTGTTGGCTTTAGCGGCTCAGTTATTTCACTGTTTATGTCCAAAAGTATGGCCAAACGCTCTATGGGAGTTAGAGTCATTGAACAGCCAGCCAATAATGCTGAACGCTGGCTGCTTGAAACTGTTTATCGTCAGGCAGAGAAGGCAGGAATTGGTCGCCCTGAAGTCGGTATTTTTGATTCTCCGCAACCCAATGCCTTTGCCACCGGAGCCAATAAAAACGCGGCACTGGTGGCTGTCAGCAGCGGCCTGCTTAATGCCATGACAGAGGATGAAGTTGAAGCGGTTCTGGGGCATGAGGTCAGTCATGTTGCAAATGGTGATATGGTAACAATGGCCCTGATTCAGGGCGTGGTGAATACCTTTGTCATGTTCCTTTCAACTGTTATTGGTCATCTGGTAGACCGGGTGGTCTTTAAAACCGAACGGGGACATGGTCCTGCGTATTATATAACCAGTATTATTGCCCAGTTAGTGCTGTCTGTGCTGGCCAGTATTATTGTTATGTGGTTCTCACGTCAACGAGAATTCCGTGCCGATCGCGGTGGGGCTGAGCTGGCGGGGCGTCAGAAAATGATAGCTTCCCTGCGTCGTCTACAGCAGGCGCATGCGACTGAAGATCTGCCTGATCAAATGGCGGCATTTGGCATATCCGGTGGCGTTGCACATGGACTTAAGGCACTGTTTTTAACTCACCCACCGCTGGAACAACGTATAGCGGCATTAGAAAATATGCAATAATCCTTGTATATTAAATATACAAGGATTATCCCTTTTTCCTTCCAGATTACTATGCTGCCCTCTAATGGGTGGCGGCACGTCTCAGCAGACCATAATTAGACCATAATCAGAGCTTCGGGACATTTTACCCCGAAAAATTTCGTCTCTGAAATTACAGTTCTCACAGAAAATACGCTTATTTATACAGCATAGTTACAAAAATTAAACTATAGTTGGGATAAGTCGATATAAATTAAAACAATAAAAAATCGGCAACTCTCGGCTATAAGAAATCACTATTACATCAGGCACAAGCATGTTTCAGAATTATATTGTTAAACCATTATTGAATTTTACCATTCAATTAAAATTGCGACTCTCCTATGTTTTATTTACCCTGATTATTATCATTGGCGGTGGTCTTTTTCTATATCATGGTGATAAGCAGAAACAAATAGTGGTGCAGGTGACTCAGGTCAGTACTCCACTTATAAATCACCTGCAGAGTATTCGGGAAGGTATTTCAGAAATGTCTGCCATGAGTGGACTGTATCTCCTGACGCATGAGTTGTCCTATAAGAACAGTTATCAGGATAATTTAGTATCGCTTCTGCAGCATATTAATTCGCTGGAACAAATATTATCCGCTGATACTGATATGCATTCAGCTTTGACTCAACTGAAATCCCGTGTGGAACAATTAAATAAGCAATATCAAAATGTTATGCAGGTCGGTATAAATGATTTGAAAAACAAACCCGCTTTGCAGCTGGCGGCAGAAAAAATTGGACCACTGTTTAATCAGATGCTGCAAATTACTACATCGATGATTGATTCTGAATCCGAAATGGATGATATTTTAGAGGTAACTAGAAAAAAACTTTTGCAGGCTATTTATGAAATCCGCAGTCAGTGGCTTAATCTGTCACGGGATATTACCGTGTATCTGACTTATAGAGATAAAGGCTTTATTGAAAAATACCCTCTGGCACTCTCACGCCTGAAAAAAACCATTGCCGGGCTGTCAGATTATGAGGATAGCTTTACCTTTGAACAGGAAACGGGGTTTGAAAAATTACAGAACATGATTGAAAATTATGAGCAGGCACTTGGAAAACTGGTGGCACTGCACAGTGGTGATGGCTGGCGTAAAGATAGCAAACTTATTCATGATCAGTTAGGCCCACTACTGGAAAAAACCAGAAACGATGTTGATAATATTATTGCCAAAGAGCAAAAAAATGCTCAGCAACAGGTAGAAGGATTGTTAAATGATACCGAATTACTGGCAAAAAATACTATTATTATTATTGTTGTTAGTTTATTTGCCGTAGTTATTATTATGATCCTGATCAGGTTTCTGGTGTCAGATCGCCTTACTTCTGTGCAGGATGCGATGTCAAAAATATCATCTGGTGGTGGACTGGGATTTAATCTGGAAGAAACGGGTCAGGACGAGTTGTCGGCACTGGCCAAAGACTTCAATATTTTTATTGCCAAGATAAAAAAAGTGGTGGATCTGGTGATTTTTTCGTCATCCAATCTGGCAAAAGAAGCCTGTAAAATGAGTTCTATTACAGAATGTGCACAGGAATTATCCAGTATCCAGGAGAGGAAAGTCAATGATATTTTCTTGATTAATAAGGAAATGTCTGATCAAATGATTGATATAAATGAAAAAGCCGATGCTGCGGCCAAGTCAGTTGAAGAGGCCCGACAGGTGGCTGAAAAGGGTCGTAATATTGTTATACAATCAGTCTCATCAGTGCAGAAAATTGCTGAGGAGGTGGAAGCTTCTTCCCACGTAGTACAGGCGCTTGCAGCTGACAGTAATAGCATTGGTGAGGTGGTTGGCGTTATCCAGTCTATTTCGGAGCAGACCAATCTGCTGGCCTTAAACGCGGCTATTGAGGCCGCCCGCGCCGGAGAAGCTGGACGTGGTTTTGCGGTGGTTGCAGATGAAGTCAGGAGCCTGTCACATAAAATACAGGAAGAAACCATTATTATTAAAGAAAAAATAGATAAACTTCAAAATGCCTCGACAGATGTGGTCAATAAAATGTCCCAGATGCAGAAACATGCTGATACAACAGTTGAATTGTCTTCAGAAGCAGGGGATGCCTTTAATAATATTGTTAATGATATTATTGTGGTCACCAAAATGAATAAATCCAATGCCGAACAGACTAAAATTCAACGAACCAACAATGAACGCATCAGCCTTGCTCTGGAACAGCTGAGCATTATGGCTCAGACCATGGCCAATACCTCTCAGGATACTCATAACTCAGGTAATGAATTTAAGATTATGGCAGAACAGTTAAGAGATATTGTGCAACAGTTTATCCATAAACCTGAAACAGGCAGTAAACCT
>JALVAL010000591.1 GCA_027011205.1 Gammaproteobacteria bacterium | reverse complement strand
GTGGAAGAGCAGCAAAAACCCGTTATAAAAACGACCAGGAGTAGTGAAGTAGAAGCAGAAGTTGAACTGTTTTAATTCAGGGGCTGACAGCTCCTGAACCCGAAACAATTCATCAGTGATGAAATTTTTTATCATCAGGTAAAAAATTATCCGCCAGAGTACTGTAAATCGGTGTGGTACAGATTGATTTTGAAATGGCTGTCGCAATAAACGCGGTCAGCATCAGGGGTAGAATCAGTTCATGCTTATTGGTCATTTCCATAACAATGACAAACGATGTAATGGGAGCCTGAACGACACCGGAAAAGTAACCCACCATACCAAATAAAATCACCGCTTCATAAGGAAAATCCCCCAGCCATTGGGCAATATGAGATCCCAGACCGGCACCCGTGGCCAGTGACGGGGCGAAAATGCCACCGGGGATCCCGCTTAAATAAGATATTACAGTGGCAATCAGTTTTAAATAACCGTACTGGTTGTCAAGCTGGCCTTTGCCGGTAACGAGAAAACTGGCTTCTTCATAACCTGTGCCATAGGTAATATTTCCGGAATAATAGCCAATAAAAGCAATACTCAGACCACACAGAGCCGCTATTACAAATGGCCTGTTTTCACGAAAGGGAGCAATCAGGCGACTGCCGTGGATCAGCATCAAACTGAATCCACCGCCTAATAAGCCGCCCACAATACCGCAGACCAGTACGGGCAGCAGAGAATCCAGGGTTTTAATAGCCACGGAAGATGAGCCAAAATTGGTGTAGTCTCCTGTAATGCTAATGGCGGTAATAGAGGCGCTCATAATGGCCGTTAATAATAGCCCGCGGGTGCGCTGTTCGAATGAACGGCTGAGTTCTTCTATCATAAAAACGATACCCGCCAGCGGGGTATTAAAAGCCGCAGAAATACCGGCACCGCCGCCAGCCAGAATAAGAATGCGTTCCATATCATAAATTCTGAAACGGACAAATTTTCTCAATGAGAACATAATGGCTGCGCCCACGTGTACGGTCGGCCCTTCGCGTCCAATTGAGGCGCCGCTTAACAGGCCCAGAATACATAAAAAGACCTTGCCAATGGCAATCTGCAGGGTGATCAGCACACCACGCTCTTTTTCATGGCTCATTTCCATAGAAGCCAGCACCTGCGGAATACCACTGCCTTCAGAACCTGGAAAGAATCTGCGGGTCAGCCAGACCACCAGCATTAGCCCAACTGGAGAAACAATAAAGGGCAGGTAAGGGGAATAATCCGTGAGTTTATGAAAACGGTGGTTAGCCCATTCACTGGAAATGGCCATAAAAGTAGCTACCAGACCCACTACAATAGCACCCAGGGTAAAAACAAAATGAGCCCGCCAGTCTTTGTGGGTGATTAGCCATTTGCCGGAATGTTTAATTTTTTTGAGCATAAACTGTCAGGGCTTTAATTAATATTAAGTAATTCAATATCAAAGATCAGGGTGGAACCCGGCTCAATCTTATCGCCTACAGCCCGATCACCATAGGCCAGAGTGGATGGAATAAAGAGCTGCCATTTATCGCCTTTGTGCATTAACTGCAGAGCTTCGGTCCAGCCTTTAATAACCCCGTTGACAGGAAATGTGGCAGGTTTATTTCGAGAATAGGAACTGTCAAATTCGGTACCATCAATTAAGGTACCACGGTAATGAGTAGTCACTTTATCGCTTAATTTGGGAGTGGGTCCAGAACCCTGTTTAATAATTTTATACTGCAGGCCGCTGGGAAGAGTGACCACGCCGGGCTGTTTTTTATTATTGGCCAGAAACGCTGCACCCTGTTGCTTATTCTGACTTGACTGCGTTTTCTGTACCAGCTGCTGCTGGATCATTAATTGTGCTTTAAAATCATTTAAAGCGGTTTGCATTTCATTCTGGCTTAATACCAGTTTGCCTGATAAAGCATCTTCGATGCCCTGCATAAGCCTGGCTTTATCCAGATTAACTCCCTGCATCTTTAAAGAATTGACAAAATTTATGCCAATAGCATAGGCCGCTTTCTGTTCCATAGTCTGCGGTATGTCTGCTGCCAGCAGAGGCAGAGCTAAAGTCATATTGAACACAAGAGTGAAAATCAGGGAAATAGCAGAT
The DNA here is from genome assembly GCA_027011205.1 of Gammaproteobacteria bacterium. Classification (GTDB taxonomy): domain Bacteria; phylum Pseudomonadota; class Gammaproteobacteria; order GRL18; family GRL18; genus JANELJ01. The sequence continues at coordinate 6,357 of JALVAL010000591.1, read as the reverse complement.
TTTGAAAAGAATTTATTATGCATAATCATCTCTTAAATAAAAATGCCCGAACTGGATAGCGGGCTTAAAAAAAGTATGCACAAAGTTTAACAAATTCAGGAAATTATTTCTCAAACAGTTTCTGATATTGTTCATATCCCTGTAGGGTCAGCTCATCTCTGGGAATAAAACGTAAAGAAGCGGAGTTTATGCAATAACGCAGGCCTGTAGGTTTTGGGCCGTCAGGAAAAACATGGCCTAAATGAGAGTCTCCGTGCTTGCTGCGGACTTCAGTTCTGCTGTAAAACAGGTGTTTATCTGTTTTTTCAACAATATTATCGGACTGAATAGGCTGGGTAAAACTGGGCCAGCCAGTTTTGGAATCGTATTTATCGGTTGAACTGAAAAGCGGTTCCCCGGAGACAATATCCACATAAATACCGGGTTTTTTATTATCCCAGTAGGCATTTTGAAAAGGCCGTTCTGTGCCTTCTTCCTGAGTCACATTATATTGCAGATCAGTGAGTTTCTGTTTTAACTCGTCCTTATTCGGTTTCATATACTTAGCCTGTTTTGTTTTGTGTGTATCAGCCATTGTAACAGATGGGTTTTGAGGGTGTTTTCTGGGTTTGTGCAGAGCATCCCCCCATGTTTTTTCCAGATATTGATCCCTGCCGGAGCGATAACGATAATACTTATAACGCAGCGGGTTCTTTTTATAATAATCCTGATGATAGTCTTCGGCTTTATAAAATGCCTTAAAAGGTCTGACTTGAGTCACGATGGGTTTATCATAACGTCCGGATTGCTGCAGCTCCTTAATCGCCTGTTCAGCCATCTGTTTTTCAGCCTCAGTGGAATAAAAAATAACCGAGCGGTACTGTTTGCCCCGATCCGCAAACGACCCACCGGCATCGGTCGGGTCAATTAAAAACCATAGCTCATCCAGTAGTTCAGGATATGAAACCACCTTCGGATCATAAATTACTTCTACAGACTCATAATGATCTGTGGTGCCGGAAGAAACCTGTCTATAGCTGGGGTTTTTAATTTTCCCGCCGCTGTAACCGGAGATTACTTCAATAACCCCCTTACGTTTTTCATAGTTGGATTCAGCACACCAGAAACAACCGCCGGCAAAGTATGCCTTTTTATAAGCGTGACTGGTTTGAGCTGTTTCTATATCATCTTTTATATCACCGGCAGGTACACCTATTGCCAGGCTGATGCCGATCCCGGCCAGTACAGCCAGTAGAATGTAGGGTAGTTTTATAAAATTCATTATTTATGTCCAGATTAAAAAGTAATAGTTGTATGGCTTCTGTTCATAATAATTGTTTTATTATTGAAAGCCATCACGGAAAAATAACTTTTTTATATTAATAAAAACTATTAATTGATAGTTTTGTGATAACTTATTTTAATTCAACTGCTAAATTATAAGTACAACATATTGTATAAGCACTTTAGTGATGGCAAAACATGCAGAAAAATATACTGATAATTGAAGATGATCCGGATATTGCTAATCTGGTACGTTTACAGATGCAGGACTTAAACTGTCAGGCAGAGGTGGTACATGATGGTCTGGAAGGGCTAATACAGTTTAAATCCAGTCATTATGATTTACTGGTGCTGGATATTATGCTGCCCGGCATGGATGGTCTGGATGTCTGTAAAGCTATCCGTCAGATGGAGTCCTATGTGCCCATATTAATGCTGACGGCCAAGTCTTCAGAGCTGGATCGGGTGCTTGGTCTGGAACTGGGGGCGGATGACTATCTGAGTAAACCCTTTAGCGTTCTGGAACTGGTGGCCAGAGTTAAAGCCCTGTTTCGTCGGATGAATGCACTACAGATACAGCATGATAAAAATACCAGCGACAGTAATACTGAACTATGTATTGGTGATCTTAAAATTAACCAGCAGGCACGAACAGTACAGATAAAAAATATCGAGATTACACTGACTGCCAAAGAATTTGATCTGCTGACCTATTTTGCACTGCATCCGGGGCAGGTATTTACCCGAACTCAACTGCTTGACTGTGTCTGGGGCTATGGCCATGATGGTTATGAACACACTGTTAATTCTCATATCAACCGGTTACGCGCAAAAATCGAACAAAATCCCGCCAAACCTGATTATATTCTGACTGCCTGGGGTGTCGGTTATAAATTTACTGATAAAGCCTCCCATGAATAAATCACAGACAAATATACTGTATAAAATCCGCCAGATTTTTTATGGTTCTTTATACACTAAACTGGCCAGTATTCTGGTATTGATCATTCTTACTATGGGTTTTGTCTATGGTTTTATCACTTTTTCGGTTACCCATGATTACTGGCAGGAAAGTACCCAGAAATTTAACCGGGAGCTGGCTGCTAATCTGGTGGGAGAGCGGGATCTGGTGGTTGACGGAAAAATCAATACCCTGGCTGTAAAACAAACTTTCCATGACTTTATGACAGTTAATCCTAATATAGAAATTTATCTGCTGGATATGCAGGGCAGGATATTATCCTATTCTGCCGAGCCGGGTCAGGTTAAGCGTGACTATGTGTCATTGCAACCCATAGATGCTTTTTTTAAAGGACAGCTGGTACCCGGAGATGATCCTCGAAGCCTTACGGTTAAAAAGGCCTTTTCCGTCACATATATTCCCACTCGTGAACACCCTGAGGGTTATTTATACGTTGTCCTGCGAGGGCAGGAATTTGATCAGGTTAATCAGCTTGTTCAAAACCGTTATTTAATTGGCTACAGCCTGGTATCTGTGGGTATCAGTCTGGTTATCGGTCTGTTACTGGGACTGTTTCTGTTTTATACCATTACTCGTCGTATAAGAACCCTGTCTGCAGAGATGCAGAACTTCACTCAAAGTGGTTTCAGCTCTGCACCGGATGTAAAAACCATAGCATTTGAAAATTATGATGAGATAGGCCAGCTCGCACACAGTTTTGATGTTATGGCAGAGCATACCATTATGCAGTTTAAAAAACTGGAAGAGCAGGATCAGCAACGTAGAGATCTGGTTGCCAATGTGTCCCATGATTTGCGTACTCCTCTGGCTTCCATGCTGGGCTATCTGGAAACGCTGCTGCTTAAGGGGGAGACAGAAAGTGCTGAACAACGTCAGGAATACCTGCAAATTGTGTCCAGACATGGCAAGCGACTGGAGCGGCTGATTAATGATCTGTTTGAACTGGCTAAATTTGATGCCAGAGAAATTGAGCCGATGCTGGAAGTATTCAGTTTCAGCGAGTTTGCCTATGATGTGGCACAAAAGTTCAGTCATAAAGCTGAACAGTCAGGTATTAAACTGATACTGGAGTGTCCTCAGGAAGCGTTGCTGGTCAATGCTGATATTGCCATGATGGAACGGGTTATGGATAACCTGCTCAGTAATGCGTTTAATTATACGCGTGCAGGGGATGAGATCCGGATCAGGGTGGAAAAAAGCTCGAATGAGGAAATTAATATTTATGTGGAAGACAGCGGCAGTGGAATTGATGCCGATGATCTGTCCAGAATATTTGAACGCTTTTATCAGGCTGAGAATAAACATCGCAAAGGGCAGCATGCCGGCCTGGGTTTAGCCATTGTGAAAAGAATTATAGACTTACATGCCAGTCAGATCCGGGTCAGCAGTCAGCTGGAAAAAGGCAGTTGTTTTTATTATAATCTGGCCCTTGAAAATTAACCGTACCGTTAATATATCAGGCTCTATTACTTGAGTTATTGATTACCTGAAAGAAAGAATTGGGGTTGTTCACCAATATTTAAGGGTGTTTTCGTATTATCGGGAAATATAAATATTGATATAATAAAGCCGATTAGTACAAATGCTGTTAATTGCAGGACTAAATCTTTTTTAAAAGTTGTTATTTTAAAAGTCATCATGCTGGCTTACTCATATCATGTTGCTATGACTTGAATTTAGTTAAAAAATCAAAGGATTGCCAATAACTTGTTCACAAATAGCTTTAACCTGTCTTTTTAGCTGTATATTTGAGAACTGTATCAATAAAAAGCGGCTGTTAGACCGCTTGAAAAGTGTTTATTTAAGGAATTAATTTATGAAACAGGCTGTGTTGTTTTTATGCCTTCTTTTTCCGGTTCTGTCTGTAATGGCAGCCGATATGCAAAGATATCCAGTTGAAAATACCCTGGCAGATTATTGTTATAAACCTGAAAAGCCTCTCTGGCTGTCAACCAGAATACATCAAAAGGAATATGAGGAAGATATGCAGGAGTATGAGCGTTGCAAAAAGCATTTTTATCAGGTGCAAAAAAATATTGCTAAAATGAAACTGGAATCTGAACAACGCTCCCAAGAGATTCAGCAGGAATCTGAACAACGCTCCCAAGAGATTCAGCAGGAATTTGAACAGCGGAATAAGTAATATTTGGCTATATCAGGAAGAACAGCTGACACTGATTTCTGTTGCCCAGTCCGGTGGCAGCCCTGCATAATGCTCCATCTGTGGATGTTCATCAAAAGGGTTGAGCATTAATTTCAACAACTTGTCTACTTCAGAATAATCGTTGTCATGGGTTGCTTTGTCTATGGCAATTTGAGCCATATAATTTCTGAGAATGTATTTAGGATTAATGCGGTTCATTTTTTCCCGGCGCTGCCGTTCCGGCAGACTATCTTTGTCCAGCAGTCTGATATAATGTTGATGCCAGTTATCAAAAGTTTCCCGATCCAGAAACATATCCCGGATAGCAGGCCGTGGTTCAGCAATAATTGAACCCGATAGCCGGCGAAACAGCAAGCTATAGTCCACCTGATTTTTTTCCATCAGATTTAATAGCGACAATACCAGAGTGCTGCGTTCCTGAGCTTCCTCATTATTGCCGGCAGACTGAAAAAAGCCCAGTTTCTGCTCCATTAATGAAAGATAGTGATCGGTAAATTGAGCTTCAAAAGCGGCCAGAGCCTGTTTGGCTTCATCTATGGTCATAAGAGATAATAATGTTTCAGCAAAACGGGTCAGATTCCAGAGGGCAATGCCGGGCTGCTTCTGAAAACTATAGCGTCCCTGATGGTCAGAATGGTTGCAGATAAAATCTCTTTGATAAGTGTCCAGAAATCCGAACGGTCCATAATCCAGAGTCAGGCCCAGAACAGACATATTGTCAGTATTCATTACACCATGAGCAAAGCCCACAGCCTGCCAGTGAGCAATCATTAAAGCGGTTTTTTCTATCACTGAGGATAAAAATAACTGGTAGGGGTTTATTTGCTTATTGTTACTCTGCTTAAGAATATCGGGATAATAATGCTGGATAACAAAATCAGCCAGTTGCTGAACTTTGTCTGTCTGACTGCGTGAGGCAAACAGTTCAAAACTGCCGAACCGAATAAAAGAAGGGGACAGGCGCACCAGAGCGGCACCGCTTTCAAGTTGTTCCCGCCAGACTTTCTCCTGACTATTGACTATCGCCAGTGCCCGGGTGGTTGGAATACCCAGACCATACATAGCCTCACTGCATAGATATTCACGAATAGTGGAGCGTAAGACAGCTCGTCCGTCACCCTGTCGGGAATATGGGGTGGCGCCAACGCCTTTAAGTTGTATTTCCCAGTACTGAGCAGCAGAATTTTTTATTTCGCCCAGTAATAAAGCCCGCCCATCTCCTAATTGCGGAACAAAATGGCCAAATTGATGTCCCGCATATATAGCGGCAACAGGCTGGCAGTTTTCAGGTATTAAATGGCCGGCTGCAAAATAGCAGAACTTAGAATTATTCAGGCTGTCTGCACTATAATCCAGCAATTGTGCCGCCGATGGGTTGATATGCACCAGTTCAGGATTTTCCAGCCCATCAGGTTCCTGAACACTGAAAAAGTCATTTCCCAGACTGTGAAAACGATTACTGAATTCCAGCTCATAAAACAGGGGCTTGCTGCTGATATTACTGGCATTGTGAGACTGTAATGAATCTTTTTGCGTGCTTAACATTGCAATACCATACTAAAATACTAAGGATTTACTTATTGTACACTTTTTTGTCCATGAAGTATCGTTATTGTCTTTTTTTTAATTTCGTGTATCTTTGTAAAGGTGGCGGGGGAATACAATAAATGGAATAGCGTTGAAAATGTTAAGAATCATTAAAAAAGTGATCATTTTATCGTCTTTTATCTTACTCAGTTTTATAAATATTAATACACTGGCCTGGGATCTGGGTAAAACAGGGCAGTTTCAGTTTGATCAGGTCAATGATAATGTCTATGTCATGCATGGTCCGCCAGGGGAACCCAGCCCGGAAAACTATGGTTTTATGAATAACCCGGGTATTATTGAATCAGAACATGGCCTGATAGTTATTGATCCCGGCTCTGCCTACTCGGTGGGTGTACAG
>JALVAL010000590.1 GCA_027011205.1 Gammaproteobacteria bacterium | reverse complement strand
TACTAACGGTGTGTTTTACCTTCAGGCTGATCGAATCAAGGCTGTAACAAATAAAGAACCCAGATTAATGTGTAAGTTTGATCATCGTGAGTCAAGGCCTGTCATCCTGCAGGATAATAACTTTACAATCCTGTCCATTAAAAATGGTCATTATGCCATTGTTGATGCAGATGGTTATGCTGACATCCAGAGTGATGATGTGGTGGAGCCATTTTATTGGCCAAAGTTAGGCCGGTTACAAACATTGCCAACAGGCTTTCGCTCTGAATCACAGGTTATTGATGCAGTGTATGCCAGTGGTATTTTTGAAGATTTTATTGGAGAAAAGGAATTAGTATTAACTGTAAGAGGACGTCTTCGATCTAAACGCTTTGATTTTTTTATGAATACTCCCAAAGGAGAGCTTTTATTTAAAATTGATGGGGTTCAGGTTGAGGTTGATGCCGGTTATGAAGGTGATAGAGTTTACCTGATTGAGGCAAAAATGGGTGAAATAGAAAACTTCCATATGCGTCAGCTCTTTTATCCTTATCGCATGTGGCAGGCAGAAGGTGTTACAAAAAAAATTATTCCTGTTTTTTTATCATACTACAATGGCATTGTGAGTTTAACGCAGTATAAATTCACCAATGATGCTTACTATGATTCCTACCAGGTAGTTAAATCTAAACAATATACATTTGAAACTGATCCTGTAGCTAATTCATTAGTTGAAATTTTAGACTCTATCAGTTTTGCACAAACCACAGAGACTAAAGGTGCCCCACCATTTCCTCAAGCAAATGACTTAAGAAAGGTCAGAGATGTGATTGATTTAATTTATGGCGAGTTTAATAGCAAAGATACCATTGCAGCTTATTGGGATCTTGAGCCAAGACAAGGCGATTATTATGCAAATGCGGCTGCATATCTTGGTTATATAGAGAAAGAACATGGTCGCTGGGCTTTAAGCGAAAAAGGATTAAGCTATGTACGTTTACCTACTTCAAAAAGAAAGCGGGCATTTATATTAAGTATTTTGAAACGAACTGTTTTTTATGTCTTAACAAAAAAAATGATTGAAACTAATAGCGTGCCTGAAGTAAATATTATCAGAGACGTTATTCTGGAATATATTAATATAAATGAAGTAACGGCCAAACGACGAGCATCAACGGTAAAAAGCTGGCTGCTGTTTATCAGAAATTATTTTAGCTGATCAATTTGTGGATAACAGCTAAAGTCGGATTACATTGGGTGAAATTGATTGCTTGATTTTTTTTAATCTGATGAACGAAATAAAAAACTGCCATGCCGCAATAAAAATATAAAGTAAGATAGTGGCTCCTTTTTGTTTGAAAAGAGATAAAGAAATTATATAAATGTCAGAGACTATTACCGTTTTACCCTCAGGTCATCTCCTGTGTCAGGGTAATGCACAGGACCTTCCAACAGATAATGCTCAACAAGATAAGATTTGTCAGGCATTTAAGCAATCAATTGCAGAAGGATTATTTGCCCTGGTCTGTCTTAAGAATGACACAGGCTTATCAGCATCACTGAAATACTGGCGGCATTTTGCTAATCAGTATATGTCTGCCCGTTGTCATGAAAGTGTAACGGAGCAGTCTATTACACTCATTTCACCTGTACTGGATACCAACAGTTTACTTAAAAATAGACCGCCTCTTCAGGGTAGTGAATATTTGTCATCGGAAATTTATAATGAACTATGGCAGCAATTTGATCAGTGGTTTTGTCAACAGGTCAATGCCTCGAACGGTACTCTGGAAGACTTTTTAAAAAAGAAAGCCCCTCAATGGCATCAGGTGGGTCGAGTCTGCTTTCATCTGGCTGAAAATAAAAATGATCAAGACTATCCGTTTGCTTTTATCGCAACTTATGTTCCTAAACAAACGCTGTTGGGAAAAACTCAACACAGGCCATTAGGCAAAGCACTGGAGGAATATGCCGGAACAGATAATAAAAAAGCATTGATCCATTTATTAAAACCTATCAATCGAGCCTGTCAAGCCAGTCCACTGATTGATGAACTTGTCTCCAGTGGTGATATTTATTTACCGCTGGCCTGGACAAGTGCCGAAGCCTATGAGTTTTTAAGGTCGGTGCCCGAATATACGCAAAGTGGTGTGATTGTTAAGCTGCCCAATTGGTGGAAAAAAAGACCACGTCCAAAAATCAGTATCAGTATAGGTAATGCCTCACAAAAAAACTTTTCGATGGACAATTTACTTGATTTTAATCTGGATCTGGTTCTTGGTGATGAAAAATTAAGTCCTGAAGAACTGGATCAGATATTATCTTCTGATAATGGGCTGGTCTTCCTGAAAGGTCAGTGGGTTGAAGTGGACAAGGAACAGATTCACCAGGCACTGGAACACTGGAAATCAGTGGAACAGACGTATGGTCGCAACGGCATTAGCTTTATTGAAGGCATGCGATTATTAGCAGGAACCTCTTCTGATTTAAAAGACAAGTATCAGGATGATCTGCAGCAACAATGGTTTTTTATCAATGCAGGTAAAGGTTTAAGTAAACTGCTAGAGGGTCTCAGAAACCCTGAAAATATTAAAACTATCCAACCAGGTAAGGCATTGAAGGGATCATTAAGATCTTATCAGTCTATTGGTGTTAACTGGTTGTATGAATTAAGCCAGCTGGGTTTAGGCGCTTGTCTTGCGGATGATATGGGTTTGGGGAAAACCATTCAGATTATTTCTTTACTACTTATCTTGAAGAAAAAAGAATTAAACAATAAAAATTTAAAGAGAAAACCCTCTCTTCTGATTTTACCTGCCTCATTACTCAATAACTGGAAAGACGAAATTGACCAGTTTGCCCCGTCACTTAGGTGTTTTTTCATTCATCGTTCGATGATATCCAAATCTGAACTGGCCAAAATCTCTGACCTGGGGGTTTCTGGACATTATGATTTGGTGATCACAAGCTATGGTACACTCATGAGACAAGACTGGTTATTGGATGAAAGCTGGAATTTAGCTATTCTGGACGAAGCACAGGCAATCAAAAATCCAAATACCCGACAAACAAAACGGATTAAGCAAATTAAAGCCCGTTCACGAATTGCACTAACGGGCACACCCGTTGAAAATCGACTATCAGATCTCTGGTCTCTTTTTGATTTTATATGTCCGGGGTTGCTCGGCAATATCAGCAAATTCAGGCAGTTTATAAAATCACTGGAATCCAGAGAAACACAGCAATATGCTCCCCTGCGTAATCTGGTTAGCCCTTATATTTTAAGACGCTTAAAAACCGATAAAACAATCATCCGTGATTTACCCGATAAAACAGAAGTGAAGTCCTTTTGTCTATTGACCAAAAAACAGGCAGTCATCTACCAGAAAACCGTTAAGCAATTAGCAAAAACACTGGCGGATGTCGAAGGTATCAATCGCAGAGGTCAAATTCTGGCCTATATGTTAAAATTGAAACAACTTTGTAATCATCCCTCTCAAATGAATGGGGACGAGGATTACAAAGCCAAAGAGAGTGGCAAGTTTTTAAGATTAATGGACATCTGTCAGGAAATTGCCGATAAGCAGGAAAAAGTGTTAATTTTTACTCAATTTAGAGAAATTATAGAGCCTGTGAATACATTATTAAATGGTATTTTCAAGCAACCTGGACTCGTCCTGCATGGTGCTACCCCAGTCAAAAAGCGCAAACAAATGGTTGATTTATTTCAGGATGAAACCGGACCCAGTCACTTTATTTTATCGCTTAAAGCCGGTGGTACTGGACTTAATCTGACGGCAGCATCCCATGTTATCCATTTTGATCGCTGGTGGAATCCCGCAGTAGAAAATCAGGCAACGGATCGGGCTTTTCGAATCGGACAGAAAAAAAATGTCCTGGTGCATAAATTTATCTGCAAAGGTTCCATTGAGGAAAAAATTGATGCACTGATCAGTGATAAGTCGGAGTTGGCCAATCAGATATTGTCTGATGATGGCAGCGAAATAAAGCTCACTGAAATGAGTGATGACGAACTGATTCAACTGGTATCACTGGATTTGGATCAAATACAGATTTAAAAACCTTAGTATATGGAAGATAATAAAATGTCCTATTATGGTTATGCCCCCTATGTTCCTGTCGCCCGGCGTAAAGCAAATGCTAAAAAGGAAATGAATAAGCTGGCGAAAAAAGGCATAAAAATTCAACCGATTTCGTTTCAGGGACGGATCATTAGCAAGTCATTTTGGGGTAGAGCCTGGTGTGAGCATCTTGAGCAATACAGTGACTTTTCTAATCGCCTGTCCAGGGGGCAGACTTATGTCCGCAATGGTTCGGTCTGTCATCTGGCTATTGAGCAAGGTGAAATCAATGCCTATGTTTATGGTACTGATTTATATAAAATAACTATAAAAATAAGCCCTCTGGATAAGAACAAATGGCTCGATATTCAAAAAGAATGTTCAGGTAAAATTGATTCATTATTAGAGTTCTTACAGGGGAAAATATCTGATGCTGTTATGCAGGTTGTGACTGACCCTGAAAAAGGCCTGTTCCCTCTCTCTAATGAAATTAACATGCATTGTAACTGTCCTGATGGTGCCTCTCTTTGCAAGCACATAGCTGCGGTCATTTATGGTGTTGGTCACCGACTTGATACGGAGCCAGAAAGTCTTTTTTTATTACGAAACGTTGATCAAAATAAATTAATCAAGCATATCAAGCTGCCCATATCTGATAAAACTCAAAAATATCAGGTTAAAGGTGATTTGAGTGAAATTTTTGGTATTGACATGGATGAGCAACCGGTACAGAAAAAAACACTCAGAAAAGCGGCAGAAGAAATAACTAAAAAAACCAGAAAAAAATCAGTTCCACAAAAAAAGACGATTCGGCCAACAGGTAAAACGATTATCCGACTCAGAAATAAATTCGGTATGAACTATTCACAATTTTCTCGATTAATAGGCGTCAGTAATGCCACTATTTCAAATTGGGAAAAAAAGCCGGAGCGACTGAAATTGAAAGATAAATATTATACCGCTTTATTATTGATTTCTAATTTTGATAAAGAGCAGGCATGGAAAAAGTTATCTAGTGATTAAACCCGTCATATTTAATAGGCAAGTTTAAACCTGGAAAACCAGTTGCCCTCTACTGTAACAGCCTTATACACTGAATCTTAAGGATTTCCAGAACATTTTGACTTCACCCGAACAATTCCATTGGTAGTAATAAATAACACAGTCAGGGTAATAATTGGCCAACATCAGGTACAAACCTTTTCATAATCAGTTGTTAAAATCAGCTGAACATCTGGAACATAAACAGTTCCCAGGATACATGCAGAAGAATAAAAAAATGAATAATAGAATGTAACTATTCAACATGAATTTCTGTATTAGTCTGTAGGGGTTTAAATTTCGTTGAATAGTTATAATAGAAATAAAAAAACGGCTATGGAGCGTATTTAAGTATATAAG
>JALVAL010000589.1 GCA_027011205.1 Gammaproteobacteria bacterium | reverse complement strand
ACATAAAGATAAGGGCTGTCAATAACGGAGGGTCAATAACGGAGAGTCAAAAACGGAGAGTCAAAAACGGAGATGAAGAGAGAAAAGCTGAACAAGTGCTTATACCACATGACACATAGATCACTCCTGGAGCAGATGATGCATCAGGAATGGAGCACTATAGAAAATTGTTTCGCTACCAGCTTGATCCCGGATTGATTGATAAAATCAGAAAAGCAACTAACGGTAATTTTGCGCTGGGTAATGACCTTTTCAAGGCTCAGATTACAACCGCCATAAGTTGCAGAGCATTCCGAGGTACGCCGGGTAGAGCAAAAGCATCATAATAAAAATAGGGTCTGTCCTCGTTTTTAGTATCAATCGTTTTTTTCTATTATGATCATTGAATAAATCCATTATACAAATTAGTTGATAATTTCTATACTCATTAAACCTAGAATAATCAGCACCAGGGGTTCTCAGAATAGGTTCAACTGATTTATTTAGGATTAAGTAATATGAATACTAACCCAAAGGAGAATAGAAATGGATCTAAAAGGCAGTCAAACCGAACAGAACCTTAAGGATGCATTTGCTGGTGAATCACAGGCAAATCGTCGTTACCTTTACTTTGCAGCCAAAGCAGATATTGAAGGTCAGAATGACACTGCTGCGGTCTTTCGTTCAACGGCAGAAGGTGAAACAGGCCATGCTCATGGACATCTTGAATATCTTGAGCAATGTGGTGATCCAGCGACCGGTTTACCATTTGGTGGCAGCGAAGACAACCTGAAAACAGCTATAGCAGGTGAAACCCATGAATACACTGACATGTATCCTGGTATGGCAAAATCAGCTAGAGATGAAGGTTTTGACGAAATAGCAGACTGGTTTGAAACTCTGGCAAAAGCAGAACGTTCACACGCTAATCGTTTCCAGAAAGCTCTGGATGCGCTGTAATTTTAGACAGGCATGATACCATTCTGAATGATTGCTTAAACTTTTATCAGGTTGTCGTTCAGGCTGCGTCAGTCTGGTTTTAACCTGACATAATCACTTAAACCTGTTGTGGAAATTCAGTCACATGGGTTCTCACAACAACTTCAACTGATTTTTCCAGTGTTAAGGCATGAGTTTGAGCAATACGGAGTAATGAGCAATGGCTGTTGTTAAAGAAGGTAACCTACAGGCACCGACACGTAATCCTGTGGAGTGGAAAGATCCCGATTATTACAATAAAGATTCACTGTTCAATGAACTGGAACGAGTTTTTAATCTCTGCCATGGCTGTAGACGCTGTGTTAGCCTGTGTAATTCTTTCCCAACCTTATTTGATCTTGTTGATGAATCAGAAACCTTTGAAGTTGATGGTGTTGCCAAAAATGATTACTGGAAAGTTGTAGACGAATGTTATCTCTGCGATCTTTGTTATATGACCAAATGTCCTTACACTCCACCTCATGAATGGAATATCGATTTTCCTCACCTAATGCTGCGTGCCAAGGCAGTAAAGTATAAACAGGGTGATGTTAAACTGCGTGATAAAATTCTCACCAGCACAGATACCGTGGGCAAAATTGCCGGTTTACCCGTGATTTCACAGGTTGTCAATGCTGTCAACAAACAAAAAATTACCCGAACTGTTTTAGATAAGGTTCTGGGTGTTCACCCGGAGGCCAAATTACCGGAATATCAGAGCAATACCTTACGTAAACGACTGGACAAATTACAGGGGATTCAGCCTGAGGCGCAACCGGCAGGACGTACTACGGGTAAGGTAGCACTCTTTGCTACCTGTTATGGTAATGTTAACGAACCGGATATTGGAGAAGATATCGTTGCGGTGTTTGAACATAATAACATTCCGGTCACTATTGCAGAAAAAGAGCAATGCTGTGGTATGCCGAAGCTGGAACTGGGTGATCTGGATGCCGTTGAAAAAGCCAAAAACGCAAACATCCCGGTACTGCTAAAACTGGTCAATGAAGGCTGGGATATTATCACCCCGGTACCCTCCTGTGCACTGATGTTTAAGCAGGAACTACCCTTGATTTTTCCTGATGATGAAAACGTCATTAAGGTCGGCAAAGCTATTTTTGATCCCTTTGAATATTTAATGATTCGTCATAAAGAAGACAAACTAAACACTGAGTTTTCCCAGCCACTGGGCAAAGTGGCTTATCATGCTGCCTGTCATCAACGTGTTCAGAATATTGGCATGACAACCCGCCAGATTCTGGAATTGATTCCAGATACTGAAATTAAGTCCATAGAGCGCTGTTCTGGACATGATGGAACCTATGCTGTGAAAACTGAGTTTCACAAAACTGCTATGAAAATAGGGTGTCCGGTAGTCAATCAAATTAAACAATTTGAAGCTGATCATTACGGCAGTGATTGCGCCATGGCAGGACATCATATTGAAAATGGCCTGGATAATGGTCAAAAACCGGAACATCCAATGAGCTTGTTACGCATGGCCTACGGCATTTAAAAATTCCGTTATAAAAACTATTGGAAGGATATTTATGACATTATTAAAACGTGAGGATTTATACAGCCTTGAAGATTATTCAGCTATGCGCTCAGAGTTTCGGGCCCAGGTGATGGATCATAAAAAACTGCGTCAGGTTCCAATAGGCCCTAATGCAACCCTGTATTTTGAAGATCAGCTCACCATGCGATACCAGATTCAGGAAATGTTACGCATCGAACGAATTTTTGAATCAGAAGCCATCGAAGAGGAACTGGAAACCTATAATCCATTAATTCCTGATGGTCACAACTGGAAAGCAACCTTTATGCTCGAATATAAGGATGTAGAACAGCGCCGAGAAATGTTACAGAAACTGCCAGGTGTTGAGAAAACGGTTTGGGTTAAAATTGGTGATTGTGATCCAGTTTTTCCTATAGTCAATGAAGATCTGGAGCGGGAGACCAGTGAAAAGACCTCTGCTGTTCACTTTATGCGCTTTGAGCTAAGCAATGAAATGATCCTGCAGGCCAAAAACAATGCCGACATCAGTATGGGTATTAATCATGAAATCTATAACCATGAAATTAAACTCTCTGATGCCACTCGCACATCATTAATACAAGATTTTTCAGAATCAAACTAAAGTTCCATACCTGAGGTGGAAGCTGATGCTAAAAAGGAAAACTTCACCTCATGGGTACTTATAATTCCCAATAAACATAATATTCTTCAGTACCTGGGGCCAGGAGCCTGAATCGGCAGGTATAATGATGAAGCGACCTGGTCAGGGATGTAATGAAAATTTGGGCTGTCCCCGTTTTTCGTTTTTGAAAATATCAGGTGATAAGACTGTTTTTTCCAGATTCAGCTTTTATGCTGCTTAAGACCCCTTCATTTAACCAGTTTTGAATAAAACCAGCCACTCGCATAGCGGCATTTTGTTCATCTACCCATTCGCAGATCCCGGAGCAAATAAACCCAAAGTTTTCACCTTTTAACATGGCATCCATTGCCCAGGCTTCATCCACATCCATAGAACGGTAATAGGTTTTTAACTCCCTGCGCCAGATAAACCAGCCCTGAGGGTATTCCTGTGCCACTATGTCAATAGGTTCCTGTTGAAGTTCAATAGCCTGCCATAATTGTGGCACATTAAACCTTAAATCTATCCTGTAGACAGAAGGATGAAAACTGAACTGCATTACCGGCCAGTTTTCTGCAGCAATGTGCTGTAGTGCTTCCAGAGTAAGACGCTGTTTACCGGCAGCATCAAAAGCTTCTCGCAGCAGCCATTCAAAATGCGCCATTTCAGACAGCACAGGCTGCTCCAGATAGTGTTCATCACTGGCCAGGAAATGACTTAAATGCTGGCCGAAATAACGTATTGAGAAATGTTGTGAGGGATGGGCATCCACATAACGCAGACCAAGCTCAAAAAAGCCCTCATCTCCCAGCAGGGTATTGACGGCAGGAAAAGTTTCTTCCAGAGCTTCAATTAAACGGTATCGATAAGCATTGGCATAAATATCCAGCCGAATATCAGCAGGTACTTTTTCAGTTCCGGTGACCGAGGATTTAATGGCTGTATCATACACTTGCAGCCACGCCAGCATCTGCTGCTGCAAGTCCTTAAGCGACTGATTTTCCTGTGTCATAAAGCCATTTGTTCCTGTTCTGCATGAATGACCTTTTGAACAGGTATGGTATCCAGCATGGCCTGTATTGTGTCTTTATGATAACCCTGCTGCTGCACCACACCGGCTATGGAACGAGCGAAAGACAGCTCATCTAAGAGCTCTGTCAGAGGTGGGATATTGGCATCACGTTCAATCATAAAAGTGGTTTCACCAAAACGAGCTACGGCCTGAGCATAGAGTTCCCAGACAGCTTTGCACACCGGCTCATCATGGGTATCAATAATATAATCACCATAATCACTATGTCCAGCCAGATGAAATTGCTGCACTCGCTGCGGATTAATGGCCTGTAGATAATCAAGCGGATCATATTCATGGTTAATAGCAGAAACGTAGATATTATTAATATCCAGTAATAACAGGCAGTCTGAACGCTGAGCAATTTCATTTAAAAATTCCCATTCCGTCATTTCTGACTGAATATAGGAAATATAACTGGAGACATTTTCTATTAACATTCGACAGCCCAGAAAATCCTGTACCTGTTCAATACGCTGGACCACATGATCAATACTTTCCTGCGTATAAGGCATGGGTAATAAATCATGAGCATTAGTACCGTTAGTACCGGTCCAGCAGAGATGATCCGAAAGCCAATGGGCATTAATACTATTTTTCAGTTTTTTAAGTCGATTGAGATAGTCTTTATTCAGTGGCTCAGTATTACCGATGTTCATTGATACGCCGTGCATTACCACTGGATAGCGTTCAGCAATCCTGTTCAGGAAATACAGAGGCTTACCGCCATCAATCAGATAGTTTTCGGTCAGCACTTCAAACCAGTCAACAGCAGGCTGGCTATCCAGCACATCCTGATAATGTTCTTTTCTCAGTCCCAGGCCAAAACCCAGATGAGAATATTTTTTTTGTTCCGTTATATTGGTCATAGAAATTGGTCATAAATTTTCAGGAACCGGGTATTCCCAGATATTATTAAATGGGAACCCGGATTAAAGATGATAAAGAGGTTTAGCTTAGAACTTTGCCGCCTTTATCAGAGCATTCCTGCTTGGAGGCTTTAATCCAGCCCTTGCCTTTACAGCTATTCTGACCTTTACAGGAATTGGTGGCTGTAGCACAGGCAGATGTTCCTTTACAGGAATTAATACCACTGCACTTGACATTCGCTTCTGCTGCCGCAGTATCCATAGAACCGGTAGAATTACAACCGGTTGCTAACAGTGCAGCCGCTGCGGCTGCAATAGCAGCCCCCGTCAGTTTTTTATTTAAGTTCATAATTTTTTTATACCTTTTAAATTAATATGATAATTATTCACTGTGGCTTCCATTCAGCTATCAGTACCAGGGACAGTTGATC
>JALVAL010000588.1 GCA_027011205.1 Gammaproteobacteria bacterium | reverse complement strand
ATCATATAGAGCATCCATCTTTCCTGATGGATATAAGACATCATCACTGCGGTTCGCCGTATAACTAATACCCATTTCCTGATTATCGATCAGATTAAAATAAAACTTACTCATAAAGGTTTTTTTATTATAGGCATCCAGATTACGATACTGATCTTTATATTTTGTCATGGCGGACACCTTCTGTCTGTCCATCTGCTGCGAAAAATCATCGCCATTGCCATCACGATACTGATCACTGGACTCCCTGGATACGGTAACCAGACCTTTTACCTTGTCATTACCACCACTTATAGTCATCGCCTGCCGTTCATAATTCCAGCTTCCAAAGTTAACACTAACCTCACCATGTAAATCTTTTTCCGGCTTTTTACTGCTTACTCTTACCGCACCACTTAAAGTACCAAAGTTTTCAACATCATAGGGTCCTTCAACAATTTCTATACTGTCAATATTATTGCTCAGAATATGAGAAATGGGAGCGTCCATACGATTGGGGCAGGCACCGTATATCTTGGCATTATCATATAATACATTAATATTATCTTTATTCTGTCCTCTTAAGATAATGTCATTGGCAATACCACTGCGACGAATTATTGAAACTGTGGGCATCCGTCTTGTTAACGCTTCTGCCAGATCAGCTGATTTAACTTCCTCACCACTGACATCGGCAATTTTTGTTGCTTCAATAGTGATAGCAGGAATATCTTCGGCTTCTGCCTGCATGGACATAAATGCTGACAGTATAGACAGCGTTAGAAAAGAAATATTATTATTAGAAATTTTAAAAGGTCTCATTACATTTACCACAATAAATTGAAAAACAGGAAAATTATTATTAAGTCAAACCTTATGAAGTGAGCAATAAACAGACCAGACTCATGGTTTCTTTTGTTAATCAGATAATTAGAGTTTTTTAAGGGAAATTCTGCAGGATATTAAATGCATTTTTTGTGTGATATGACTCAGTTAGTGTGTGTTTTCACACACCGAGTATTATTTCTTTAAGCTGAGTAATGGATTGAGGAGTGATTGTAGACGACAAACCCACAATTTTTATATTTAACCCGGGAAAGTACAGGATTTGCAGCATTTTTAATACCTCATAGAGACTGACATAGTGATCAGACAGAGCCGTTCTGGTATTTTGCAGCTTATCCAGTGTTAATAGTGTGATCTCACTCACTGCCTGTGCGGGATCCAGAGCATCAAGAATAATCAGATTTTTTATATTCTGATTTTTATGCTGTTCTATTAAGACCAGAATTTCCTGCGGGGCATTGCTGGTAAAAAAAACGATATCGGCTTGACTGGAGAGCTGTTTCTGTAAGCGGTTCAGGACTTCAAAGGCGATATTATCCCTTCCATAATAGGAACCGATACCAATAACCACAGTATTAGTCATTAATTTTTAGTTTAAGAAAGTGGGTGGCACAGGAAATACAGGGGTCATAATTCCTGATAACCATTTCACCCAGATGTCTGACCTTATCTTCAGAATAATTTTCAGGCTGTTCCAGCAGATAAGTCTGTAAAGTGGTCTGCAGATCCTGCTCAATTCTGGCCTGATTCTGGCTGGTGGGTGGAATAATGTCTGCTTTGATAATCAGACCGTCTTTATCCAGTTTATAATAATGCCAGAGCAGACCTCTGGGTGCTTCTGTGGCACCCGAACATTCTCCTGCCTGCAGCCTGACCGGCTGCCATGCCTGAGCCAGAGGACTATAATCCTGTAACAGATCAATAGCCGTTAATATACAACTGTAAATTTCAATCCCTCTGGCAATAATACTGTTAAACATATTATTGTCTGGAAAATCAACGGATAATTGTGCTGCTAAACTCCGTACTTCTGGTTTTAGCTGATCCGCATTATTGTTCAAACGTGCCAGTGGTCCTACCAGATATGGCTGACCATTTAAATGAGAATGAAAGGCTGTGGACTGTGGTTGCTGAAACTCCTTAAAGTACTGTTGATATTGTTCACAGCTTATATTAAGACCCTGATTAGAAATAATACGTCCCTGATAAACCGCATAATTTTCTTCATTATGCAAAGATACCGAGATAAATTCCTGTCTGCTTTCGGGCAAATCCAGAGAGTCCAGCCATAACACCAGTTCACAGGCTTCTTTTTTTAGAGCTTCAAGTTGTTCCAGCAGTTTATTAACCGCTTCAGGATCCGGTGCTTTATGAAAACCACCCACTTTGACACCCACTGGATGCACGGAGCGGGCCCCTAATAAACGGATAATATCATTACCCAATGCCTGTAATGTAACACCGCGGCGAACAATATCCGGGTATTTTTCAGCCATGCTGATAGCACTATTAAAACCAAACAGATCCGGTGCAGCCAGCAGATGAATATGCAGAGCATGACTCTGTATCCATTCCCCGCAATACAGAACCTGACGCATCTTTTGCAGCCATAAGGAAAAATCTTCCGGCATATCCGGCACCAGTAAGGACTCCAGTGCCTGTACAGCCGTCATCTGATACGCAACGGGGCAAATGCCGCAGATACGGGCCACAATGTCCGGGACTTCACTATAATGACGTCCCTGTAAAAATTTTTCAAAATAGCGCGGGGGTTCAAATATGCGTAATTTCAGATCCTCAATCCGCCCCTGATCGAGATTAAATTCCAGAGCACCTTCACCTTCCACACGACTGAGTACCGGAAAATTAACAGGCACTGTTTTTTTATTACTCATAGAACATCCCTCTGCTTAGCGGATAATTGCTGAGCTTCTTTCTGCAAAGACTCTTCATAGCTGTGTATCATCAGTAATTTCTGCGCAATTTCTCTGCCTATAAATCCCAGCCCTTCCAGTCGCACGGAAAGAGCATGTGGCTGCGGATTATCCGCCAGGCCATAACAGCCATAACAGGCACGTCCTACCGACGGGCAGAGTGCCCCGCATCCTGCTGCAGTAATGGGACCAAGACAGGCCTGCTGCCCTGTCTCCTGTTGTTTTACAACCCGATGTTTTACAACCAGGGTACAGACCCGCTGCTGGCGTTTACATTCCAGACACAACCTGTCCCTGGTCTGCTGCGGTTTTGCCCCCAGTAACAAGGAGCTAATAAGCTGTTTAATCTGCCCGGTATTAACCGGACAGCCCCACACTTCAAAATCCACTTTAATATACTTTTTAAGGGGGTGAGTGCTTTTTAGACTCTGGATATATTGCGGCTCCGGGTAAAGCTCCCTTAACCATTGATCACCATCTGCCAGATTACGCAAGGCCTGCAGTCCGCCACTGCTGGCACAGGCACCCAGACTGATCACCTGCCGGCTGATTTTACGGATAAATTTTATACGCTCAATATCTTCTTCGGTAGAAATACTGCCTTCAATAAAGGCAATATCCACTTCCTCCTGCGGAGCCACCATACCTGCTTCCACAAAATGAACAATGTTCACCATTGCAGCCAGCTCCAGTAACTCCGGTCCCATATTTAAAAAGGCCAGCTGACAGCCGTCACAGGAGGCAAATTTATGAATCGCAATTTTTGGTTTATCCATTCATCAGCTCCACTTCTATTAGACCAGAGTTATTTGTCCACAGCAGGAGTATGGACACCATAGCCGGTATGTTCTATTCACTATTAAACCTTGGTATATTAAAAATACAAGGTTAAAATCCCTCCCGGAAAAACCAGTCTCTAACTACAGGGTAATTAAACACCGGTCCGTCTTTACAGACAAACAGAGAACCATGCTGACAGTGACCACAATGGCCTATGCCACATTGCATATTTCTTTCCATCGTCAGCCAGATCTGTGCTTCGGTCATACCCCGTTGTAATAATTCTCTAATCGTAGCCGACATCATAATTTCCGGTCCGCAAAGCATGGCAATACTATTAGCGGGATTAAAACAGACCTCATCAAATAGATCCGTAACATAGCCTGATGACCAGTTCCAGGCCGGTGTGGTCTGATTAGCAGCCAGTGCTACCTGAGTATTTTCCAGAGCGGCCCATTGTTGATATTGATCTTTCCAGATAAGATCATTACTGTGTTTAACTCCCTGCATAATAACCAGACGGCCAAAATCAGCTCTGCGTTTAACGATATAATTAATCACCGACACTACGGGTGCACAACCCAATCCCCCGGTAATAATCAGAACATCCTTTTTTTTAATCTGCGTCATTGGCCAGCTGCTGCCATAGGGTCCCCGAATACCTGTTTCATCACCTGCTTTAAGTTTTTGCAAAACCCGGGTCACCCGACCGACCGCCCGAATGGTATGGTCTATAATATGTTTATCATCAGGATCAGAAACAATGGAAATTGGCACTTCTCCCACTCCAGGCATATACAGCATATTAAACTGGCCGGGTTCAAAGGAATAATTATTAGCCAGTGCTGGCTCTTTAAGGCGTAGACGCAGGGTAAAAATATCCGGAGTTTCCGGATGGTTTTCAACCACTTCGGAAACCATTGGCAAATACGGATTAGTCAACATGACAACTTGACTCCTGGCACAAAACAGCTAATTCTTCAGTCACATCAATAGCCACT
>JALVAL010000587.1 GCA_027011205.1 Gammaproteobacteria bacterium | reverse complement strand
CACTGGACACCAGCTGATACAACGCCCGCAGCCAGTACAGCCGCTGCGCCCGTATTGCTCATGCCAGAATGCAAATTTATGGGTCAGCCACTGACGATAATGCTGACGGGTTTCCTTACGAAAATGAAAACCGGCAATATAACTGTGTTCAGTTGTAAAACAGGAGTCCCATTGACGAAAATGATGACTGGTCTGCAAATCCAGCTCCGGTTCATCGTATTCACTATGACAGAAGCAACTGGGGCAGACCATGGTACAGTTGCCGCAGCTTAAACAACGTTCGGCTATTTTATTCCATTGCTGATGATTTAAGCGATGAGACAGTAGTTGGGCAATCGGACGATCCGGTAATGCTCTGGATTGCTGAGCCGCTGCATTCAGGCGCTGCTGTTTTTCCAGTGCCTGTTGTTCAGTAACTGTCTTTAATGTGACCTGCTGCGCCAATACATCCAGAACGTCCTGTCCCGCAGAAGAACCACTCTGAATAATAAAATCATGTTCCAGTTCGGTCAGCAGTAAATCATATGCCTCTTTGATTTCCGGCCCATCACCGGTAGAAACACAAAAACAGGTTTCCGTTGAACGATGACAATTGACCGCAATAATAAACAGATTGTCACGATGCCCGGCATAATAGGGATCCTGAAACTGCTGTTGCAGAAAATGTTGATCCTGTAATTTTAATGCTGCCAGATCACAGGCTCTTAAACCTAAAATGGCCAGTGGCTTATCATCTGTTAACTGGCTATTAAACTGAATCCTGCCATCTTGCTTACTCACCGTCCATAATTTTTCCTGCGCTTTAAATAACCAGGGTTTGACTCCCTGCGCACCTGTGGTTATGGAAAAAAAATCTTTGCAGTCCGTATTATGCAGCAGATGATATTCACCGGGCTTTTGTTGATCAGTATAACCCAGAGGTAATTGTGAGAGTTTGCTAATAGAAGAATATATTAAAGTCTGTTCCGAGACGCTTGGACCGACACATTGATAAGACTGGTTTAAAATATCCAGTAGTGTCTGTAGATCATTTTTTGTGATTGCATGGTACGTTGTTGTTAGCATGGTTGTTAACATAGCCAGGCACCTATACAGGACTGTGTGATTTGAGTATAGCGCTTTTTAAATAATGACTGCAAGCTAACCTGAAAAGATAATATTTGCAGTACAGCCCGGAGAGCTGAATAATTATATTTAATCTTTATTTAACAGGGATTTTAAATCTGCAAAGGGGTTATGTGTTGCCGCTTCACTTTCCTTAGTGACATTTATATCACCAAATTCCAGATATTCATTCATTTTCTGGTGCTCATTATCATGGCAGTAAATACATAGATTTTCCCAGTTACTGCCATCCGGTGGGTTATTATTATGGTTATGGTCAATATGATGCACGGTTAAAAGCTGCAGGTTTTCACGGCTAAAGGTTTTACCACAGCGTCCACAGACCCAGGGATGAATCTTCAGAGACTGTTCCCGATAACCTTTTTCCCGCTCAGATATTTCCACATGCGCTTTTTTGACAATAGCATCCAGCTTTGCCGGATCCTTTTTCTTCTTTATTGCTCTACGGCGACCTACCATTATTTTACCCACCAATATTTTAGTTACGACTTACCACTTAATTATATGCTATTCCTGCTTTTATTTTACACAATTTTACCTATAATCAATGTTAATTATTCCCCAGACAGGAAATTCTGATGAATCAAAAAGACCCCATTGCCCTTTCTCCCAAACAGGCCGCTGAGATGCTGGAAGAACAACCCAATGCGCTATTAATTGATGTTCGTTCATCCATGGAGTTTTTATTTGTGGGTCATCCTAAAGGAGCTGTGCATATTGCCTGGATTGACGAGCCGGACTGGGATATAAACCCCCATTTTGCCATAGAAATACGCAAACTGATTCTGGGTGGAATCTGTGGTGATGAAGAACAGCATCCGGCCATTATTTTAATCTGCCGCAGCGGCAGGCGCTCCTTTGAAGCCGGTATTGAGCTACTCCAGTCCGGTTTCGATAATGTCTATAATGTTGATGAAGGCTTTGAAGGGGAGTTAAATGATGCTCATCAGCGCAGCTCTGTCGGCGGCTGGCGATATCATAATCTGCCCTGGGAGCAATGTTAATGAAAATAATTTTATTTCTGGTGATCAGCGGCATTTCCAACGGCTCAAATACTGAATTTCATCAGCAAATGCAAAAATCCTATAGCAGTCTGGAAGAGTGTGTAAAAAGCAGTATTATTATGCGCAAGGTATTGCGTGCCGAAGACAATTTACAAATTCGGGACACCGATGTATATGCCTATTGTAAACCGGACAAAACCACTATGAGCCAGCAGGAATTTATTGAGGCCAGCAATAAAATTCGTCGGCTGGAAAAATATCTGACCACAGAAAAATGGTAAATTACAGACGGATCCTGTCAAAATAGCGTCCACGATATAATAATCGAGGATGATTTTTATCGTCTCTAAAGGCCAGTCGGGTATGCAATACATTATTACAGATTAAACCCTGACCAGCTTCCAGCCGGCCTTCAAACTTATAGTCAGAGTTACTGTTTAAAAGCTCTCTTAACACCTGCTGAGCTTTCTGAGTCAGTTCATCATCTTTCCAGATAACATTTCTGGCTCGTGCGGTATAACGCATATGCAAACGCCCTTCCTCAGTAAGCATAAACACCGGGCCGCTGCGATCCGGCCGAACCAGTTTACCATCCAGTACATTTTCTGGAATCGTCATGGCATCGGGAGCCATAAGCGCCTGTATATAGTCCGGATTTTCATCTCTTAATAACAGATAGACAATTTCGTTATCCCATAACTGATTTTCCCCGCCCTCTGCTGCTGGTCGAACACAGTGCAGGATCATACTGTAGATCTGTTCTGACAGGCGATTATAATAACCATCCACATGCCAGTTAATGCCTTTTTCACTATAGGGTATATAGATAGCATGTAAACCCTCTTCAACCACCTGAATAGAAGTAAAACCGTCTTCATCGGCACATTCATTTTTATCCAGAGAACTAATTCCCAGCTGCCGCCCCAGTTGTTCGGGTATGGCCTTATCTGCTACATCCTGCTGACCCAGAGCGTATATCACCATATTGGTTTTGCGCAGTAATGCTTTTATTGCCGCCAGTTCCTCAGCTGTCAATTGAAAGGGATCACGGATCTTTACAATTAAGTCTGTTATAGAGTGGGGATAGTTTTCCAGTTTCTGCTTTTTCCATTGCTGATAAGCACTTTCATTCGCTAAAAGGAATGGGTTGTCAGGGATCACAATAGATGATTCGGGCATAATAAAACCTGTTCCAGCGGAGCTGAATTATTGGTGAAAGTGTAATTCCTTAGCCAGTTTTATAGCGTACCAGGTAGACAGAGCACAAGTGATAATACCTTGAGTCGTTACATAAAATTTTTATTAAGAAACTAATTGCAGACTGTTTCACATAAAAAGAATAAGAGATACCTAATATAGCAAAAAAAAATGTTTTTTTACATTATTTGTCATATTATTACAGGCTCCCAGGATGGCAGGAGTGACAACTATTTCCCAAAAGCCTCGTCTTTTATGGCGAGGTGCCGGGTTTACCGTGCTGATGTTCAGCATAACTTAATTATTTAACCAGGATCTCCCATGTCTGTTATAGAATCCGCTTCTGCACTACCGGGACGAGATGAACCGATGCCCGTTACCAATAGACATTATGTTAACCAGCACCCGATTCAGGCGCCATTTCCAGAACAGATGCAGCAGGCATTATTTGGGCTGGGCTGCTTCTGGGGGGCCGAACGTGTTTTCTGGCAGTATCCCGGTGTCTATAGCACCGCCGCAGGTTATTCTGCCGGACTGACACCCAACCCGAACTATCAGGAAGTCTGCAGCGGTCAAACCGGACATAATGAAGTGGTACTGGTGATCTTTGATCCCCGGATAACCGATTATCAGGCCTTATTGAAACTATTCTGGGAAAGCCATAATCCTACTCAGGGAATGCGTCAGGGCAATGATCGGGGCACTCAGTACCGTTCAGGGATCTATACTTTTTCAGATGTACAGAAAGAACAGGCATTAACCAGCCGGGAACATTATCAGCAATGCCTTAATGAAGAAAACTTTGCTACTATAACCACAGAAATTATAGCTGCCGGGGCATTTTATTATGCTGAAGATTACCATCAGCAATATCTGGCAAAAAATCCTGGCGGTTATTGTGGTCTGGGCGGTGTGAAAATTCCGTTTTAACTGGCTTTGTCAGTGTCTTTACACATTAGCCATGCAAATACCCAGGTTGCAATGAAGGGCAATATCGCCAGATAAAGATTCAGTTCAAAAGAGCAGAACAGGTCTTTTGAATAACAGTTATAAGCATTACTCAAGCCTGACATCCAGGCAAAAGCCGGTACCGGAATACCGGAATGTTCACCATATAACAATAAACCAGGTGCTAATGTCACGGCCAGAAAGGTACTGCGCCAGAAACAGGAGACCTGATGTTTAATCAGCCATTTTCTGACCAGCCAGACAACACCCAGATAAAGGATCAGAAATCCGATCAGGCTTGCGATTATTACCATACCACTATCCAAAACAGACCTCGTCAGGTTAAAGGAAACAAATTATGACTCGCATTTTATCTGTATTTGTATTTTTTACAAGTATCTTGCTGCCGTTAAGCAGCCTGGCCGGCGAAGTTAGTGTTATCAATACAGATATTAAAGCGCTGGGCGGTCAAAAATACCGGTTTAATGTTACCCTGCAGCATCAGGATGCCGGCTGGGATCATTATGCTGATCGCTGGGAAATACTCTCACCCCAGGGCACCATTCTGGCCACCCGAACCCTGTACCACCCTCATGTCAATGAACAGCCTTTTACCCGCACATTAAGTACGACTCTTCCCGCAGGAATAAGTTCTGTCACTATCAGAGGGCATGACAGTGTACATGGCTATGGAGATAATGTATTAATACTCAGTCTGCCGGTTTCCAGATAGCATGAATTTTCTGGCTAATAAATTATCAAGGGATAAAGGACTGGGTCCGTATAAAACATAAACCAGAATCATTGAACCCCATAAAACATGATCCATCATACCCACCATATTATAATAATCGGTTTGCGAATAGGCAAAGGCCGCCACCGCATTGAGAATAAAAAGTCCCAGTGCCGCAGGTCGGGTCATTAAACCCAGGACAATGAAAACAGGTAATATCAACTCCCCGGCCGTCGCTGCATAAGCCGCAATTTCCGGTGGTAATAAAGGCACTGAGTACTCATAGGCAAATAAATCCAGGGTGGATTGCCAGGATTGTAGTTTAGTCATACCGGACTGAAAAAATACTTTTAGCAGATACAGTCGTACTAAAAGATCAAAGCCATGAATCATAATGTCGTTGCGTGAAAAAAGGAATTTTTTTATCATTTTTCTGCTCCAGTGGTGTAAGCTAAATTGTTGTTTTGCCCAACACCTCGTGAGACCTCATCCTTAAGGTCGAAGATGGCGGGATGACAACTATTTCCATAAGCCTTGTCTGTTAAGGCGAGGGGCCGGGTTTACCGGAAAACGGAATAAAAAAAGAGCATCGGGTAATCCGGATGCTCTTTTTTAAGAAAGTTTATGCCAGGGTTTATTTTTTACCTTTATTACCGGCAATCTTGGCACAGGTACCTTCTGGTACATATACCCATTCATCCGGTCCAGCATCTACTTTGGCCATACCGGCACAGGCGTGCTTGCTGGTACCACAGTCATTCATACCGGCTTTAGCAATGCCCTGGCACTTTTCAAAACCCGGCTTGCCAGCATGAGCAGTTACTCCCAACATAGAAAATGCAATGGCTAATAATCCGATTAAGGCTGTTTTTCTAGAATGTCCCATATTGTATTCCTTATTGTTAACAATTCAAAGTGTGATCTGTTGATTAAACCTGAATAAATCAGTTGAACCGACATAACCTATAAGACCCGATCGTTTTAAAAAAAGTTTCAATTTATTTTGTTTTTATTGTTCAGCTTGTGTTCACAGCAGATAAGGGATAATTTATATCAAAGCATCTTATTAAGGTTCAGCAAGTGCTGAAAAACACCATGTTTAAACAAATTAAATTAAATGTCGGAAAGAAAATCCGTCAATCCACGGTCTATAGTGATATGAATAGACAAAACCGTTTTGAAACACTGGTAAAAGCCTATTCCAGTGATTTATACCGTTTTGCTTTCTGGTTATGCAATAACCATTCTATTGCCGATGATCTGGTACAGGATACCTTTTTACGGGCATGGAAAGCACTGGATAAACTGGAAGATGAAAAAAAAGCCAAAGCATGGCTTATTACTATTCTGCGTCGTGAGAATGCCCGTCGTTTTGAGCGTAAACAACT
Source organism: Gammaproteobacteria bacterium (assembly GCA_027011205.1). GTDB lineage: Bacteria > Pseudomonadota > Gammaproteobacteria > GRL18 > GRL18 > JANELJ01. The sequence continues at coordinate 6,519 of JALVAL010000587.1, read as the reverse complement.
TGAGTTAGTTGATATTGAGGATGTAATAGTTGAGGACCAGCTTAATCTCGGCCCTGAACAGTCACTGGATAAACAGCAGTTTTATCAGGCCATTGCAAAACTGGAGATAGATTATCGTGACCCCCTGTTATTACAGGTACTTGGTGGTTTTAAAACTGCTGAAATAGCAGAAATTCTTGAGCTGAATCTTAATACAGTTAATACCCGTTTATTCCGGGCAAAAGGTCAGCTCAAATCCCTGCTGCACAAAGAATACCATCTATCTTTACACAATAACTCTTAACCCGGTTGAACGGGCTAAGTCTATTGATAACACGATACCTTATAAGACAAAAAACACAGGATTTTGAACGTGGATGATCTGGAATTTAGAAAACGGGCAATTATTGATCCTGATGATCAAAGTGCTGATTTTCTGGAAAAAGTCAATCAAAGCAGGAGCAATCAGCGTTTTGCAGCTGAACAACGCGCCTTCAACCATCAATTGACGGATACCTTAAATATTAAAACGCCCGAGAATCTGGCCGAACGTATTATTCTGGCTCAACAACTGAGTGAGTATAAATCCACTCGCCGGACCAACCAGCGAAAATGGTTTATCTCCGCTATTGCCGCTTCTTTTTTCGCTCTCGCCATCAGCTTTACCCTGTGGGTACCCGCTAATGTAAACGGCACTCAATTGACGGCACAGGTTATCAGTCATTATTATCAGGATACTCATGCCTTAAACGTACACATGAATGTCGCAAAAAACAATATAGATACCATGCTGGCATCATATGGCGGCAGGCTCAATGGCCCTATCGGCAAGGTCGCCTTTCTGGGGCATTGTATTGTCGGCGGGCATACCGGCGTACACATGGTTGTACAATCCCGGCAGGGACCTGTAACCATTTTGATTTTACCTTCTGAATCAATAAACCATGCTTATAAACTGCATGATCAACAACTCACAGGTGTACTTTATCCTTCTAAAAAAGGCAGCATTGCCATTCTGGCGGAACATGCTGAAGTTATTTCCAGTACCCGCCAGCGGCTGGACTCCAGTTTGAACTGGATTATATAAGCCCTCGATAGCGCACACTGGTTTGATAAATTTTATCCAGTGTGTCACTACTGCAATATTGCTCCAGCAGTGGAAACAATTGCCTTTCCTCGGTACGAGTATGCTGTTTTAACAGCTTTCCGAAAGCTTCCAGTACTTCTTTATTGCCCGTTTTCATCTGTTCATAATAAGCATCCATCTGCCGGTGTTCCTGCTCAAGCTGCTGACCTAAGCTTACCATCTGTTTAATATCAGGTTCGGAAGTTTCCGTAATTTGATAGTGTTCTGAAATCGTTTTAAAAATACTTTCTTCTTCAATTTTAAAATGTATCATCCAGTCATCGGGATAAGTAGTTACAATTTGCTGACAAAGTTCTTCAATAGCCCTGCTGTCACCCTGTTGTGCGGCATTAATCGCTTTTTGTGCCAGCACCAGTGACAGATGATGCTCTTTAGAGAGCAGCTGAAGCTGTTTTATACGTTGCATAATTAATTCTTAGTTTAAAAAGACTATTTATAGTATCATTAAGATGAACCAATATTAAGGAGAATATGTCATGAAAAAGATTTTTAGCCTGTTATTATTTCTCGCTGCTTTTACCACTCAGACTGCTGTGGCAGATGATATTGCCGATACTTTAAAAATATTCCGTGATGCCGGTGAGAGCGCCGGTTTTTTTAGTAAAAGTTATGGTTATGCGGTTTTTCCAACCATTGGTAAAGCTGGTTTTGTCATAGGTGGTGCTTATGGTAAAGGCAAGGTGTATGAGCAGGGAAAATATATTGGGGATACCAGCATGACCCAGGGTTCCATCGGCTTTCAACTGGGTGCTCAGGGATACAGCCAAATCGTTTTCTTCCAGAATAAAGCTGCACTGGATGCCTTTACTTCTGGTAATTTTGAATTCAGTGCTAATGCTGAAGCCGTAGCAATTACAGCCGGAGCCTCTGCCAGTGCTTCCACCACGGGTAATACGGCATCAGCCAGCGGTGGTAAAAATAATGCCAATACTGCCAGCGGTGGTTTTCGTAAAGGCATGGCGGTTTTTACTGTAGCCAAAGGTGGTCTGATGTTTGAAGCCAGCCTGGCTGGTCAGAAGTTCGATTTCACCAGAAAAAAATAAGTGCTGTGGTTTAAACCTGAATTTATCCAGGACAGGTTCAGGTTTAAACAAACTATTCACAGCCCGTGCTTAAAGCAGTTATACTCTCCGGACAACTAATTACCGGGGATATTATATGAGTTCTGTTAAACTCAATAACGGCTGGAAAAACCTGCTCCACGAAACCTTTGAAAATGACACCCTGCTTAAGCTTAAACAGTTTTTAAAATCAGAAAAGGAGCTGGGCAAAGTGATTCTGCCTCATTCCAGCCTCTGGTTTAATGCTCTCAATACTACCGCCCCGGAAGATGTAAAAGTCGTCATTCTCGGGCAGGACCCCTACCCCACACCCGGTCATGCACATGGTTTGTGTTTTTCTGTTTTACCGGATGTCAGACCCATCCCAAAATCTCTGATAAATATTTTTAAGGAACTGCAGGATGATTTAGGCATAAGCAACACCAATGGCCATTTACAGTCCTGGGCAGAACAGGGTGTATTATTACTCAATAGTGTATTAACGGTAGAAAGCGGTAAACCCAATTCACATCAGAGCCGCGGCTGGGAATACCTCACTGACTGTATCATTAATGAACTGAATCAACAAACCCGCCCCATAGCCTTTGTACTATGGGGCAGCTATGCCCAGAAAAAAGGGGCCATTATTGACAACGATAAACATTTTGTACTACGTTCCCCTCACCCTTCACCACTGTCAGCCTATCGTGGATTTTTCGGCAGCAGGCCATTTTCAAAAATTAATCAGTTTTTACAGCAGCAGGGAGAGGAAGCTATTAACTGGCAAACATGACCTTTATTAGCATGATTTTTTGTAACTGCTCAGCGTGTTTAGATTTTGTGCCAGTTCAAGGCACAATAGCTTCGCTACCTCAAAGAGGCGCACGGAAAATGTGAGCGTATATCAATACGTGACCATTTGAGTACGAAAATAACGCCGAAATGGTGCAAAAGATGAATACGCTGAGTAGTTACGATTTTTTTATCTATTCTCAACCATACTCTTATCTCCAGCGCCCTGAGCATTCTCGCTATGCTTTTGAAACACATTAAGACTTATATAAAGCCCAGATACCACCGGCAATACCCAGACCTGCCAGGATCTGAGCTTCCAGCAACATACTTCCTGAATACAAAATAGCGCCGCATATTAATAGTGCAGAACTGATAATAGCCGAGGTGGTTTTTTTACTTTGTAATTCAAGCTTTTGTTCTATGCGGTTCAGCGTTTCGCTTTTGTAGTTAATGCTCAGCTTGCCATGACGCACCTGCTGTACCACATCAAACACTTTATTAGGAAAATCCGGTAACTGCTCCATCCACAAGGGGGCATTATGCTTGATCTGTTTGGCAAAGGAGCGAAAGCCCAGCTGCTCTTTCATCCAGTTTTCTAAAAACGGCTTGGCAGTATCCCACAAATCCAGCTGCGGATAAAGTTCACGACCCAGACCCTCAATATTTAACAGGGTTTTCTGCAGCAGCACCAGTTGCGGCTGTACTTCCATATTAAAACGACGGGCAGTTTGAAACAGGCGCAGTAATAACTGTCCGAAAGAAATTTCATGCAGCGGCTTTTCAAAAATCGGCTCACAAACTGAGCGAATGGCCGATTCGAAATCATCCACCCTGGTATCAGGCGGCACCCAGCCGGACTCCACATGCAGTTCCGCCACCCGATAATAATCTCGATTAAAGAAGGCCAGAAAGTTTTCGGCCAGATAACGCTGATCTTCCGGATTGAGGGTACCCATTATGCCAAAATCAATAGCAATATACTGGCCGGTATTAGATACAAAAATATTACCCGGATGCATATCTGCATGGAAAAAATTATCCCTGAAAACCTGGGTAAAAAAGATTTCCACACCCATTTCTGCCAGCCGTTTAAAATCAATATCCATAGCCTGCAGCTCTGTCATGTTGGTTACAGGCATACCATGAATACGTTCCATTACCATGACTTTTTTACGGCAGTGATCCCAGTCTACTTCCGGTACATAAAGTACAGGAGAGTCTTTAAAGTTACGTCTCAGCTGGGAAGCATTTGCGGCTTCTCGCAGCAGATCCAGTTCATCAATAATATTTTTTTCAAATTCATGCACCACTTCCACCGGGCGAAGACGTTTGCCATCAGCCCAGTAGCGCTCTATTTTTGCGGCAATAACATATAATAAAGCCAGATCTCGTCGAATCACTCTTTCTATATTTGGACGTACCACTTTAACAACCATTTCCCGGCCATCGTGCATAGTGGCCGTATGAACCTGGGCAATAGATGCTGATGCCAGCGGCGTACGGTTAAAGTCAGCAAAAATTTCATCAATGGGCTGTTTAAAGGACTGTTCAATAATAGTGACGGCCTGCTCACCCTCAAAGGGTGGAACCTGATCCTGTAATTTAGCCAGTTCTTCAGCCAGATCATCGGGTAATAAATCACGTCGTGTTGACAGGATCTGACCAAATTTTACAAATATAGGTCCCAGATCTTCCAGCGCCATGCGAATGCGCTCACCACGCGGTCGGCGAGTACGATAACTAAGCCAGAATGATGGCGAAAAAAAACGTATTAAACGTAAGGGCCTGAACAGATGGGTATTGAGGATTAACTCATCCAGACCATGTTTAAGCAGCACACGGCTAATGGTCATCAGGTGAAAAAAATGGCTGATATTTCTCATAAAGTGAATATTATCCGTTCTTCTGCAGAGCATTTTCCAGACGCTGGAGCCGCGCCTCGGCTCTGTCCACGTCATTTCGAATAGTATCCACCTGCTGGTTAAAATGCTGAATTTCCGGCCCGGAAGCTATGTCACGGGTCTCATATTGCAAGTACTCACTTACATCCATGCCTAATGAATTAAGCATTTTCTTTCCAAATCCGAAAACGTCTCGAGCAACATTACCCAGTGAATGAGCTATCACATCACCGGTGATATGAGATAAATGTTCTTCCCAGTCAATATCCAGTTGCTGAAACAGCGCCTGGAAATTCTGCCCCAGCGCCATATCTCCGCTAATACGGATATCACCGTTAAAAACTGAGCGAGTCTTTTCCTGTTCTTCTGCCAGCGCCATTTTGCTAAAGGCCAGCAGGGAACCGGAAATAATCGTGTCCGGCTCACCTTCATAATGACTGACAATTTCAATCCTCTGCTCATCAGGAAAAAAATACAGGTTCTGATTAATATCGCTGATATCAAAAGCAATAATCCGACCTTTAAAGCGGGCCAGCCGCTGAAAAGTTTCCGGATCCATTGCCAGCAGCTGGTTCAAGCCTGTTTCCATGGCGGCCAGCAGAGGGACCATCATAGGGCTGGTTTCAGAATGCTTTTTTGAAGATAAGCCCGGTTGTTTACTTTCCATACTATCAACACCGTCTGACACTAGAATTTAAACCCGCGATGCAGAGCCACAATACCCCCGGTTAGATTTGTATAGTCACATCGTTCAAATCCGGCCGTTTCCATCATCCCTTTTAAGGTTTCCTGATCCGGATGCATTCGGATAGATTCGGCCAGATAACGATAGCTTTCAGAATCATTAGCAATCAGCTTGCCCATGGTGGGCAGAATATTAAAGGAATAAAAATCATAAAGTGGACTTAAACCCGGTGCCACCGGTTTGGAAAATTCGAGTATCAGCAGACGACCGCCCGGCTTGAGCACCCGGAACATTGATGCCAGGGCGGCATCTTTATCCGTCACATTACGCAAACCAAAGGCAATAGTAATACAGTCAAAGGTATTGTCAGGAAACGGCAGGCACTCGGCATTAGCCTGAACATATTCCACATTACCAACAATACCGCGATCAATTAACCGAGCACGTCCTACCTTCAGCATGGAGTCATTAATATCGCCCAGAACCACATGGCCTGTTTCACCCACTATTTTAGAAAATTTGGCCGTTAAGTCACCGGTTCCACCTGCCAGATCCAGCACACTCTGGCCACGGCGAACCCCGCTTTTTTCCACTGTCAGACGTTTCCACAGTCGATGAACCCCCATGGACATTAAATCATTCATAACATCGTATTTACTGGCCACCGAATGAAAAACCTCAGCCACCTTGCCGACTTTTTCTTCTTTATTAACGGTTTTATAACCAAAGTGGGTAGTATCACCCTGCTGATTCTGATTTTCCATGCTATTTCCAGTTAGATTATTTTTCTGCATCAGCTAATTATACGATGAATCCCGCATAAAATCATAATCCTGTTAAAATCCGCAGCAAAAATCGGTCAGCCCCAATATTTTGATAAACTGACAGAAAAATGTAAAATTCCACCGCCTGGCCGGATTTAATATGAGTAGCATTCATTTTTTCAGTAAATATCGGGCAAGAGTTAATCTA
>JALVAL010000586.1 GCA_027011205.1 Gammaproteobacteria bacterium | reverse complement strand
TTATTTTAATTATTAATAATCAGGAGAAAACCAGATATGGCTCAAAAAAACACTAAAAAAAAATCCCCAAAAGTAATAAAAATTAATAATAAAGTTTATGAGCGTGAATTACTGAAACTGCAAAATGAGCTGGTTAAGTTACAGGAATGGGTTAAGCATAAGGGCCTGAAAGTCGTCGTGATCTTTGAAGGCCGTGATGCTGCCGGTAAGGGCGGTGTTATCAAACGTATTACCCAGAACCTGAGTCCACGCATCTGCCGGGTTGCAGCACTGCCCTCACCGACAGAACGAGAAAAATCCCAGTGGTATTTTCAACGCTATGTCACTCATCTGCCTGCCGAAGGTGAAATTGTATTATTTGATCGCAGCTGGTATAACCGGGCCGGGGTCGAACACGTTATGGGTTTTTGTACTGAAAACGAATACCAGGAGTTTTTACGTTCCTGCCCGGAGTTTGAACGAATGCTGGTACGCTCTGGTATTATTCTGATTAAATACTGGTTTTCGGTATCTGATGAAGAACAGGAAAGACGTTTCCGCAGCCGTTTACACGATCCTTTAAAACGCTGGAAACTGAGTCCGATGGATCTGGAATCACTGACTCGCTGGGTGGATTATTCTAAAGCCAAGGATGCCATGTTTGCACATACTGATATTAAACAGGCCCCCTGGTATGTGGTCAATTCAGATATTAAAAAGCATGCGCGACTCAATTGTATTTCACATCTTTTAAGTGAAATACCGTATGAAGATCTGTCACCCGAGAAAATTAAACTGCCCAAACGTCAGCCCATTGGGGGTTATATTCGTCCGCCTATTACGGATCAGACCTTTGTACCGGAAATTTATCCGGAATAGTTTTCATTTTATTGCCTTTTTCACAGCCTCCTGCTTTGCAGGAGGCTGTGAAATTCCCTGCAATCTAAGCTTATACCAGCAGAACCCTATCAACTCATGCAAGGCCAGATAGTTCTCCCGCAGTGAGTTACTATTAGGTATAAAGTCTCCGGGAAGATAATCAATTTCACTATGTTGAAAACCTGTTGGTGCTGCAGTAATAGTCTTTCCCATCTGCTGAAAGGCCAGTAGTGCTCTTGGCATATGAAAAGCACTGGTGACCAGCAAGGGCTTACTAAATCCCTGCTGTGCCATTATCTGCTGACTGAATTGAGCATTTTCCAGGGTATTGCTGCTTTGACCTTCCACAAAAATATTCCCGCTGACTGCAAACTCCTGCTGCAACACCTGTTTCATTAATTCCGCCTCAGTCATTCCTCCCCGTTCTATCCCGCCGGTCACAATAATGGGTAAGCCTGTCTGTTTCTGCAGCCACGCGCCATAGCGCAAGCGCAGCAGACTGAAGTAGCCTACATCCGGCCTGTTATATTCTTTAGCTCGGGCTTTTATGCCACCGGCCAGAATAATAATGACATCATTATCCAGAGTTTTTATCTGCTGCGTTGTCAGCGGCGAAATGGTTTCCAGCAAAGCATACAGGTGATGAGTGGTGGTAGAAATACTGAGCACATAAATAAGCAGCATCTGGAACAGCAATAATCGTTTGATAAGCACTACTTTTTTAACCAGTACAATTGTCAGAAAAAGCAGAAAAATAAACAGTCCCGGCGGCATAAACAGCAATTCAAATATTCGGCTGAGATAGAAACTCATAGTCTATGTATTTTGTTCTTTTTGAGGTTACAATGCTTTATCTTGAAACATAACAACACTAAACGCAAGTCGGAGATCAGCGCCCTTGGCAGGACCAGAAAAAACCCATTCACCACACAACAGACAGACTCTCTATCTTTGTGAAAAACCCTCTCAGGGTCGTGATATTGCAGCTTTTCTAGGTGCTCATCAGCGCCATAACGGCTATATGCAGGGCAACAACACACAGGTTTCCTGGTGTATTGGTCATCTGCTTGAACTGGCACCACCGGATGCCTATGATCGTCGTTATAAACGCTGGCTTTTAAAAGATTTACCTGTCCTTCCTCAGCACTGGAAGCTAACACCTAAAAAATCAACAGCAAAACAGTTAAAGGTACTTAAAGCACTCTTAAAGCAATGCAACAATGTGGTAATTGCCACAGATGCTGACCGTGAAGGGGAAACCATTGCCCGTGAGGTACTGGAGCATCTGTACTATAAGGGTCCGATTCAAAGATTATGGCTCTCAGCACTGGATAAAGTCAGTATACAGCGCGCCTTTAAAAACATGAAAACCGATCAGGATACCCTGCCCCTGTACCGTTCCGGTCTGGCACGCAGCAGAGCCGACTGGCTAATAGGCATGAATCTGACACGTGCCTTTACTTTGCAGGCAAATGATCGTCAGGTTCATTCTGTCGGCAGGGTGCAGACACCGACTCTGGCACTGATAGTTAGACGGGATCGGGAAATCAGCCAGTTTAAACCCGAAAGCTATTATGATGTAGAAGCTTTTTTTCAGGCCGCTAACGGTATCTTAAAAGCTCAATGGCTGTTTGATCCCAAAGGTAAAATGCACTGTTTTGATAAAGTCCTGGCAGAAACCGTGATACAACGCAGTCAACAACAAAATGGAATCGTAACCACAGCCCGGACACAACGCAAAAAACAACCTCCGCCGTTATTATATAATCTGTCTGCACTGCAACAGGAGGCTTCCAGGCGTTGGGCTTATGGGGCTCAGGAAGTATTAAATATTGCCCAGACATTGTATGAAACGCATAAACTCACCAGTTATCCACGCAGCGATTGTGAATATTTACCTTTAAGTCAGTTTAAAGATGTCAGTTCTGTTTTACAGGCTATGTGTAAAACTGATCCATCCCTGTGCAGCCTGATCGGTCAGGCGGATCAGAGCCGCAAGTCCCGGGTCTGGAATGATAAAAAAATTACCGCTCACCATGGCATTATACCCACCCAGGCCAGTACTCAGATAAACCGGTTAAATCATAAGGAACTAAATATTTATGATTTAATTCGACGCCGTTATCTGGCGCAGTTTTTTCCGGATTTTGAATATGATCAAAGTGTTATTATAGTCACAATCGGACAGGATAAATTTAAGGCTACGGGTAATATTACTCGTATTGAGGGCTGGAAACAGCTTATTAATGATAAAACCGATAAAGACCAGCTTTTACCCGCTGTCAGCAAAGGTGAGTCCTTATATTGTAAGCAGCTGGAACTGAAGCAAAAACAGACCAAGCCGCCCAGACACTTTACCGAAGGCACCTTAATACGCGCCATGGAAACTATTGGCAGTCAGATCACCGACAAAGTCATGAAAAAAATCCTGCGCGATACTGCCGGCCTGGGCACCCAGGCCACCCGGGCTAATATTATTCAGACCTTATTTCAGCGTAAATTCATTTATAAGGACAAAAAACTGATTAAGGCTACAACCCTGGGTTTTGATCTCATTGACAGAGTACCCGAAGCAATTAAGGATGCGGCCTTAACTGCACAATGGGAACAACAGCTGGATGATCTGGCCAATAATAAAATGCCGGATATTCAGCCTTTTTTACAACAGCAAATAGATTTGCTCAATAGCATTATCAGGCAGTTAAAACAGGGAAAGTCACCCGTCCGGGACAACCCCGGTACTGCAGAAGCTCGATACCAGCCCGGCTCAGCCTGCCCGGAATGCGGCCAGCCGTTAGAGATCCGCAAAGCAGTAAAAGGAAAGCGTATTGGACAGGATTATACTGGTTGTACCGGCTTTCCAGAATGTCGCTTTTTTTCCTGGGATATATAAACAAGATGTCTGTTTACCTCTTCTCCCAAAGGGAGAAGAGGCTGGTCAATACTTAACAACCGGTATTTATGGCACCGTTAATACTCGAACCATATTAGTACCACCAGCTTCCTGTCCGGGGCCGGCAGTCACAACAATAATATCCTGTGACTTGATAAAACCACAGCGTTTACCTTCTTCCAGGGCAAAATCAAGCTTTTCATTATTATTACCGCCTTCCTTATAAAGGATAGAATGCACCCCCCAGTTCATAGCTGAACGTAACACCACTGATTCGGTACAGGTAACCGCCAGGATTAATGATTCAGGACGATATTTGGAAATCTGTCTGGAGGTTAAACCAGATTCGGTCAGACTGATAATAGCCGCTGCTTTAAGATGGTTGGCCATGGTAATGGCAGCCTGACTGACGGCTTCTGTCACCACATTACTATTATGCGGGCGAATGCTTTGCAGATAACCAAACTCAGCCAGTGATGCTTCTGCCCGCACTGCCAGCAAAGCCATCATTTGAACAGCCTCAACCGGGTATTTACCCATGGCCGTTTCACCCGAAAGCATGATAGCTGAGCTGCCGTCTAAAATAGCATTAGCCACATCACTGGCTTCTGCCCGGGTGGGCTTGGGGTTATTTTCCATAGAGGCCAGCATTTCTGTGGCGGTAATAACCGGCTTGCCGCTGGTAACAGTGGACTGAATGATCCGCTTCTGCATACCCGGCACATCTGCCAGTGGCAACTCTACTCCCAGATCACCCCGTGCCACCATAGTACCATCGGCTACGGCCACAATCGCACTTAAATGTTCGATACCGGCCCGGTTTTCTATTTTGGCAATAATAGGAATACTCGCGCCTTTGTCCAGCAGGATTGAGCGCATCTTAATGACATCATCAGCCGTCTGTACAAAAGAGGCTGCAATATATTCCACATTATTTTCTGCGGCAAAACTGAGTTCTTTTAATATTTCTTTTTGATTATCCGGGCTGATGACACCCATTTCCAACTGGGTTTCGGGCAGATTTACACTTTTATTTTCTCTTAATAGGCCGCCATGTATTACCTGACAATGCACTTCGCCGCCATGAACCTGTTCAATTTTTGTTACTTCCAGTTCAATGGCACCATCATTAAGTAAAATTGGTGTCCCTTCTTTTACTTCATTGTGCAAATTATTGTAGTTTACAGAAACGCCCTGTTCATTACCTTCACGGGTATAAGAATAGAGAATGAAATTTTCTCCTGCGGTTAATTCCACCGTTGAATCAGCCAGTTTTCCGGTACGGATCTCAATGCCTTTGGTATCTGCCATAATGGCTATATGCTGACCCATTTCTCTGGCCACCCGGCGTATCATTTCCAGTCTTTTCTGCTGTACCTCATCCACACCAAAAGACATATTCAGACGGGCCACATTCATACCGGCCTTAATCATTTTTCTTAAAGTTTCAGGGGAATCACTGGCAGGCCCAATGGTGGCTACAATTTTAGTTTTACGAAGTACGGGGTTATTGCTCATAGTTATATCTTTATGGCCAGGAAATAGAGGTCTATATTCTACCTGAATTGAGCTCTGGTTTCATCTTTCCAGTAATAAGCCCAGCAAAAATCGGTGAAACAATTTATTCCTATAAATAGAGCTCACATCAACATTTTTTAGTGGCCTGATAGCTTAAAAAAGAAATTTTATGATTTCTCTCTAAATAGCAGGCACGGGACATGCT
>JALVAL010000585.1 GCA_027011205.1 Gammaproteobacteria bacterium | reverse complement strand
GTGTATAGGATACAATGATTAAACCCGAGGCTATGGCATGAGAAAAATCCGTCACATAAACCATTCTACTTAATTGATATCCGGTAAGAAAAACAAAGGCTGATAAAGGCGTTGCCAGCAATAAAGTATAAAAGATAGCTTTTAAAGTATGCTTCAGACTATCAGTATAAACACTTCTGGTCTGATTCCCGGTTTTAATTAATCTGCTTTTAAAGAGTCGTTTCTGAAAGATTAAATAAAGGATAAACAACATAACAACTGGGAATATAATCGGAGAATATTCCAGCATATGAAAAATATCCCGTACAAAATCAGTCCAGTTTGAAGGGGAAATATAAAATACAATCTGTCCAGGAATATTTTTTATATTATCCCGGTTCACCATTGGTGCACTACGCAGCCAGAACAGATGCTCATCCAGTAATTGTCGATACTGTTCAGCTACCTTAAGTAATTTTTTTTCAATAAAATCCAGATCTGCAACAGCTTTTAACAGATTACTATCCAGATCAATCAATTTGTTTAATAATTTTTTACGAGTTACCAGCAAAGGTTTAAGATCACTTATGATTTCTTTTTTCTGTTCCGGAGCAATATCTTTTACCATTTCATTAATATAACTATCGGTATCAGATAATTTTTTTAACTGTTCCTGATATTGAAGTTGTAACAGATTAGCCTGGGCTATAAATTTTTCCCGTTTATCCATTCGTTTAAGATAGAGATTTTTTTCTGGTAAAACTTTTTTCTGTTCCAGCAGCATCTGTCCCATAACCTGATTTAAACCGGTAATATTCAGTTTTTTTTTGGTACTGGCAAAAGCATCAATAATTTTTCTGGTTTCCTTATTTATTCGTTCTTCATCATCTTCATATTGACGGAGTTTCTTATTTTTACTATTGATTAACTCACCCAGTTTACTATTAGCCTTTGCCAGTTTTAAAATAGCAGGTGCTTTACCTTCTGCCTTCAGTTGTTCATTACGGGTAATATCCTGTGTTTTTTGAATTTCACTGGCACGTTTTTTATCAACTTCTTTTCTTAATTCAAGTACGCGATTAGAAATTCGCTTTAGATTCAAACTGGTATAGATTTTCTTTTGTTTCAGTAATTTCAGACGCACAGGTAAACTCAGCAACTGCTTATCAAGCATTTTCAGTTCATTGCGCAAAGCGGCTATGTAAGCATCAATAAGCCATTGATTAGCACGTTTTAATTCACTGGAAGCCCCTGACGCAGGCTGATTTTTTTCCTCCAGCAGTAATTCCAGCTTATGGTTGGCATCAATTAACCGCTTACGTATAATATCTGAACTGGATGATTCATGCTCCAGAGTTTGTTCCAGATCTGAAAACCTGGCATCTATTGCTGCAAGATTTGCAGATTCAGAATTAAGACGCTGCTCCAGATCAGCCAGACTCAGTTTTTTCAATTTATCCTGAACATAATTTGTTTTGGTATTTTTTTTCTCTAAAACGGCTATTTTCTTTTTTAAAATATTAAGTTCTTCAGGCGACTTTTTTATTGCACTCTGATACACATTTATCTGTTGATTATAGGTTTTCAGTACATCCAGATTATCAAGCGTTCTGCTATACAGACTGAGTAAGGCATTTTTCTCCTCATCACCCAGGCCAGCCGTATTTTTTACCTCATTAATCTTATCATGCACTTTCTTTTCACTGACCAGAGAAGCAGATACAGAATCAGCACTATAAAGTGGACTAGAGACTGCCCAGAAACATATCGACAGGAATAATAATATAAAATAATTTTTCATTATTAATGGCACCAATAAAATTAGAGAAAAAATGAATCTGAATTGTTTTACTGGCAATTCTTCACTATAGATTAAAATTATACTATTGAGTTATTGCAAAAGATACCGGAAGGGTCTGAACCTGCAACACCATGAGCAGCCTTCTGATAATAGATATGTTATGCCCCGAAGTACTTCAAAAGTACACCAGCAGCCACTGCAGAACCAATAACACCGGCAACATTAGGAGCCATAGCATGCATTAACAGAAAATTATTCGGGTTAGCTTCCAGCCCTACCTTATTTGAGACTCTGGCAGCCATTGGCACCGCTGATACTCCGGCTGAACCAATAAGAGGGTTAATATTTTCCTGACTGAATCGATGCATGGCTTTGGCCATTAAAACCCCGCAGGCTGTACCCACTGCAAAGGCAGCAATACCCAGAAACAGGATTTTCAGAGTATCCCATTGTAAAAATTGTTCCGCTTGTAATTTGGAACCCACCGCCAGGCCCAGAAAAATTGTCACTATATTGATTAACGAATTCTGTGTGGTATTACTTAAGCGTTCAACTACACCGCTTTCCCGCATCAATGTTCCAAAGCAGAACATACCCAAAAGTGGTGCGGCTTCAGGAATGATCATACCGACCAGTAGCAGCAACAGCAATGGAAATAGAATTTTTTCTGTCTGAGCAACTTCCCGCAGCTGAGTCATGGTTCTTTTACGCTCTTCTTCAGTGGTTAACAGGCGCATAATAGGTGGTTGTATCATTGGTACCAGAGCCATATAGGAATAGGCCGAAACCGCAATAGCACCCAGTAAATGCGGCGCTAATTTACTGGTAATATAAATGGCGGTGGGACCATCGGCCCCCCCAATAATTGCAATAGAAGCGGCTTCTTCACCACTGAATCCCAGACCCATAGCTCCGGCCAGGGTAGCAAATATTCCAAACTGCGCGGCCCCCCCCAGTAATAAGGTTTTAGGGTTTGCCAGTAAAGGGCCAAAATCAGTCATCGCACCAACGCCCATAAATATCAGCAGAGGGAACACCCCGCTTGACAGGCCAAGCATATAAAAAAGATATAAAATACCATCACTATAACTGTTTTCGGCAGCCAGTTGAGAAAGTTGATGAACTTTGCTATCACTGCTCTGGGCAGTGTAAAATGCCTCCTGACATAAATGCTTCCGGCTACAATATTGTACAATAGAATCAGATAGAAGGTTGTGCATTGCCCTTACCAGTTCAGCGCTTTTAATACTTTTTTGCTGCTGAAAACTCTCCGGTATATTATTGAACTGCAGTCTGTCAACCTGGTTTTTGGTCAGCTGGTTCTGTTCTGAATATTGTTCAAGCGTGCGACGTTCATAGTGAGCGGCCTGATTAAAAGCCTGTAAAGCGGCTGGCTCTGCCAGACCGGCACCGGGAATATTGGATAATATGGCACCAAAACCAATGGGCAGTAACAATAACGGTTCAAACTTCTTCCGTATTGCCAGAAACAGCAGCAGCAGACCGACAAAAAGCATCAGGATCTGACCAGCACTGATATTATAAATCCCGGAACCTTCCCAGAGACGGATCAAATTATCCATCAGGCAGATGCGTCCTTATAATTAATGAGTAGCAGAGCATCACCAACGCTGACTTTATCTCCCTCAGAGATACAGATTTCCATAATCCTCCCGTCTTTTCCTGCACGGATTTCGGTTTCCATTTTCATGGCTTCAAGCACAAGAATAATATCTCCGGCATTAACCATTTGTTCCTTATGAACGACTACTCGGATTATGGTACCGCTTAATGGTGCAGGAACTAGTTCACCAGCCGTTTTTTCAGCAGAATCGGAAGTCTGCCCTGCAATCGCCAGTTTAATTTCGGTATTGCCTTCAACCACTTCAACCACATAACTTTGTCCTGATACCGTCACGGTATAAACACTGCTCTGACTTATATTGGTTGTATCTTTGTTAGCGGCTGCAGTTTGTTTGTTCAGTGTCTCTGCCAACTCCGGTTTTTTCTCAAAAGCATCGGGATCACCACGGTGCTCCAGAAATTTTAACCCGACCTGGGGAAATAATGCATATGTCAGTACATCATCAATAACATTTTTTGCCAGTTTAATTTGCCGTCCTTCGGCAATCTGTTTTAATTCCTGACTTAGTTTTTCCACTTCCGGTTCCAGCTTGTCCGCCGGGCGACAGCTTATGGGCTGCTCACCTTCCAGCACCCGTTCCTGCAGTGTTTTATTAACTGCTGCCGGAGTCGCTCCGTATTCACCTTTAAGAAGAGCTGCTGTTTCCCTGGTGATTGTTTTATAGCGCTCTGTGGAAAGTACATTAAGTACAGCCTGGGTACCCACTATCTGTGAAGTGGGCGTTACCAATGGAATATAGCCCAGATCCCTGCGTACTGCCGGTATTTCCAGCAATACCTGATCCAGCCTGTCTGCAGCACCCTGTTCCCGAAGCTGATTTTCCATATTGGTTAACATGCCCCCGGGTACCTGAGCGACAAGGATCCTTGAATCGATACCTTTTAATGAACCTTCAAAAGGGTAGTATTTTTTCCTGACCTCACGAAAATAAGCGGCGATTTTTTCCAGCTCTATTAAATCCAGACCACTGTCATTAGTTTGTCCCTGCAAAACAGCGACAATGGATTCTGTAGCAGGATGCCCATAGGTAGCACTCATGGAAGAAATCGCAGTATCCACATTATCTACACCGGCTTCTATTGCTTTAACCAAAGTTGCTGTAGCCAAACCTGTGGTGGCATGACTGTGCAGATGTACTGGTATTTCAAGCTCTTTTTTCAGTTCAGAAACCAGCTTGAATGCAGTATAGGGTTTTAATAAGCCGGCCATATCTTTTATACAGATAGAATGGCTTCCCATATCCTGTAAGCGCTGTGCCAGCTCCAGCCATAATGTAATGGTATGAACAGGGCTGGTAGTATAGGACATAGCCGCCTGGGCATGTTTACCCATGTTAATAACTGATTTAATCGCAGTAGTAAAATTTCTGGGATCATTCATGGCATCAAACACCCGGAAAACATCCACACCATTAACTGCAGCCCGCTCAACAAATTTCTTTACCAGATCATCGGCATAATGTCGGTAGCCAAGGATATTCTGAGCCCGAAACAACATCTGCTGAGGTGTATCAGGCATCACCTCCTTAATTTTTCTGATCCGTTCCCAGGGATCTTCACCCAGAAAACGAATACCGGCATCAAATGTTGCACCGCCCCATGATTCTACTGACCAGTAACCGATACTATCAAGCTGTTCAGCGATTGGCAGCATATCATCCAGACGCATACGAGTTGCCAGCAGGGACTGGTGAGCGTCTCTAAAAACCAGTTCTGTAATACCCAATGGTTTTGTTTCAGACATATTAATCCCTGGTTCTGGAACAGTGTTGATGAATGGCCGCCGTCACAACCGCAATTAATAATTCGGATGGCATTTCCTGCTTTGGCGAGGATACTTTTGGTTGTTCTGATAATGAATTGATTGTCTGCTGATCAGTCTTTTTAGCAGCAAAACGGGACTGATCAAACCATAATAATAAGCGGGACATAAAAGAGGTAACAAAAATTAGCAATATCAGAAACGAAAAAACAGTCCCCATGCCTGTTAATGCCAGTTCTAGTCCAATATTCATAAAATCACCAGGGTATTACTCAAATTAAAATTTTAATAAATCCAGTTCAT
>JALVAL010000584.1 GCA_027011205.1 Gammaproteobacteria bacterium | reverse complement strand
CATTAATGGCAACATTAATAAAGCAACAATATTAATGATTTTAATCATTGGGTTAATAGCAGGACCCGCAGTGTCTTTGTAGGGGTCGCCTACAGTATCACCAGTAATCGCTGCTTTGTGAGCATCAGAACCCTTACCGCCATAATTACCATCTTCAATATATTTCTTGGCATTATCCCATGCACCACCACCGGTAGTCATTGAAACGGCAACAAACAGACCCGTTACAATCGTACCAATTAATACACCACCCAGAGCTTCTTTACCCAAAAGTAAACCCACAGCTAAAGGTACTGCGATAGGCAGAATTGATGGAAGAACCATTTCTTTAATAGCAGCTTTGGTCAGCATATCAACGGCTCTGGAATAATCAGGCTTTTGAGAACCATCCATAATACCCGGCATTTCTTTAAACTGTCTACGAACCTCAACCACAACAGAACCGGCCGCACGACCCACCGCTTCCATTGCCATAGCACCAAATAAATAGGGGATCAGACCACCAATAAACAGACCAATCAGAACCATATGATTGGACAGATCGAAGAAAGTCTCACCACCGGTAATTATTTCAAGATTATGAGTATAATCCGCAAACAGCACCAGTGCAGCCAGAGCAGCAGAACCAATAGCATAACCTTTGGTAACGGCTTTAGTGGTATTACCTACCGCATCCAGAGGATCGGTAATATTACGAATTTCTTCCGGCATATCAGCCATTTCAGCAATACCACCGGCATTATCTGTAATAGGGCCATAAGCATCAAGCGCTACAATAATACCTGTCATGGAAAGCATGGCAGTGGCAGCAATGGCAACACCATATAAACCACCCAGAGTATAAGCACCCCAGATACTGGCGCAGATAACCAGAACAGGAGCAGCTGTTGATTTCATTGAAACACCTAAACCTGCAATGACATTGGTACCATCACCGGTTAAGGATGATTTAGCAATCTGTTTTACAGGCGCATAATCAGTGGAGGTATAGTATTCTGTAATCAAAACCAGTGCGGCAGTAAGAACCAGACCAATCAGAGAAGCAAAATAAATATTAACCGTTGCATAATCAGTTCCGGCAATATTAATTGTGTCACCCAGCATCCGCATGGTCACAGGATAAAAAGCAATACCTGATAAGACCGCAGCAACAATAAGCCCCTTATAAAGGGCTCCCATAACACTGCCTTCACCTTTTAATTTAACAAAAAAGGTACCAATAATTGAAGCAAAAATGGACACGCCACCCAGCACCAATGGGTACATAACCGCATTGATACCAGCCTGAGTAGCCATTAAAGCACCTAATAACATGGTTGCCACAACGGTTACTGCATAGGTTTCAAATAAATCGGCCGCCATACCTGCACAGTCACCCACATTATCACCCACATTATCTGCAATTACAGCTGGGTTACGTGGATCATCTTCAGGAATACCGGCTTCCACTTTACCTACTACGTCAGCACCCACATCAGCACCCTTAGTAAAGATACCACCGCCTAAACGAGCAAAGATAGAGATTAAAGAACCACCAAAAGCCAGACCAACTAATGAATGAACCGTATCAATAACAGACATTCCCATTGCTGTTAAAGCAGCAAAATAACCTGCCACACCCAACAGAGCCAGACCAACTACCAGCATTCCGGTAATAGCACCGCCACGGAAAGCGATTAGAAAGGCGGCTCCCATTCCTTCATAAGCTGCCTGAGCAGTACGTGAGTTGGAACGAACAGAAATGTTCATACCAATAAAACCGGTCGCACCGGATAAAATAGCACCAATAGCAAAACCAATGGCTGTAGCCCAGCCAATTGGAGACAATCCAATAGCAAAAAAGACCACAACACCCACCATAGCAATGGTTTTATATTGACGATTAAGATAAGCTTGCGCACCCAGCTGAATGGCTTGCGCAATTTCCAGCATAGTGTCACTTCCCGGTGATTGAGCCATAATCCATTTAATGGAAATGACCCCGTATATTACAGCAGCTATACCAGCTGCAAGTGCAAATAATAATTCAACAGACATTACGTCCCCCGTTGATAAGTTTAAAGAATTGAATCCAGAATGAATTCGCTATAAATTTTTTAAGTTTCCCATATGTCAGGTTAATTCCTTAACCCAAGCCATATAGATATTAAAAATAGACTTTCACAGTCTAATTCAAACCACTATCCCGTTACATTGATCAACATCAATAGGGTCTAATACACTGCCCATAAACTTGATTCATTTAACATATCAACTATGTTTAACTGTTAAACATTGATTCAGGCTGTATAAATTTTTTACAAAAAAAAGGCTGATAACAAATTATTATCAGCCTTTTTATTAGTTACAATTCAAATTCTGGGAGTTTTTTCTCGACACTCGTATTGTCCAGAACCACATACTTGGGCAAGCCGTTTTCATAAGGAGGATAATCTTCACCTTCAATTAAAGGCAGCAGATATTCCTTACACTTGTCCGTAATACCAAAACCGTCTTCAGTGATAAAATCCAGAGGCATCATTTTTTCAACGTTAGCAACCTCTGCTAATGGTGCCTGACCAATTTTCCACTCATATGGAGAACTGGAAATACGATCAACTGTGGGCATAATGGCATTAGCACCTTCCAGAGCAAACTCTACACCGGCCTTACCTAATGCATAAGCCTGTTCAACATCTGATTTGGAAGACAGGTGACGTGCTGCACGCTGCAGATAATCGGCAACGGCCCAGTGGAACTTATAGCCCAGGGCATCTTTAATAATATTGGCGACTACTGGTGCGGCACCGCCTAATTGAGCATGACCAAACGAATCACGAGTTCCCTGTTCTGCCAGGAAGCGACCGTCAGGCCAGTGAACACCTTCAGATACCACTATAGTACAGAAGCCAAACTCTTTAACCTTGACATCAACTTTAGCCAGGAACTTATCCTGATCAAATTCAACTTCAGGGAAAAGTATCACAACAGGAATACCCTGATCTTCAACCAGGCCACCCGCTGCTGCAATCCAGCCGGCATGGCGACCCATTACTTCAATAACGAAGATCTTGGTAGAAGTTTTGGCCATGGAGCGGACATCAAAACTGGCTTCCAGAGTAGAAACAGCGATGTATTTGGCTACTGAACCAAAGCCCGGGCAGTTATCAGTTATGGGCAGATCGTTATCAACCGTCTTAGGAATATGTACTGCCTGAATAGGGAAACCCATTTTTTCAGATAATTGAGAAACCTTATGACAGGTATCTGCGGAGTCACCACCACCGTTATAAAAGAAATAACCGATATCATGTGCTTTAAACACTTCGATTAAACGCTCATATTCAAGTTTGTTGTCTTCCAGACTTTTTAACTTAAAACGACAGGAGCCAAAACCACCGGATGGCGTGTAGCGTAAAGCGGCAATATTATCATCAGATTCCAGACTGGTATCAATCAGATCTTCCGTCAGGGCACCAATAATACCGTTTCTACCCGCATAGACAGTACCCATTTTATCACTGTTCTTACGGGCTGTTTCAATTACACCACAGGCGGAGGCATTAATTACGGCTGTAACACCACCTGACTGTGCATAAAATGCATTTTTTTTAGTCATCTTAACTCCAAAATTTAGCTATTAAATAAATTCTTTCTTTCAATTACTCAGTATCTTGTCTGTTATCGACAATCGAATACTAAGAATAATTTTCTGTTGATTAAAGTCTGTTAATCCTGCTTTTCATCATTCAGCTTTCGCTCACGTTCCAGATCCGCATGAACCTGTAAAACCGTCACCACACAATCCAGAATATTATCAAAACTGGGTACTGCTGTGCCGTATTGATCAAAACCACGATAGTAAAACTGGGTCTTATAAGTTGAACGGCCTATTTTAAAGATGACAAAATTACTGCTGTCATATTCCCAGAAAATGGCCGGACAGGTAGAAAGATCCCGATCTGCGGAACGAAGCCGAACATCAACATCCGCCATTTGCAATTCTGTTTCACCTTTACCCCAGCGTTCATCCAGTGTCTGCTGAACCGTCCAGATATCGGTTTCTGAGAAGTCCTTAATTTTTATATTTGATTTGGTAGCCATTTTTTACCTCACAATACGCTGTTTAATACTAATAATCAGTGCAGCGTACCATCATTTCCAGTGGTAAAATTCTGTGTAACACCCATAGTCAGTTCATCATCAGTCGCATTTCTTACTTCAACAATATCAATGACAAACTTGATGGTCTGGCCAGCCAGAGGATGATTTCCATCCACTGTAAGCTTGTCGTCTTTAATTTCAGTGACAACAAACTTTTTAACCTCACCGCGGTCATTCTGCATTTCTACTTCAGCACCAATTTGCTGGAACTGAGGCGGTACATTGGCCAGCTCATCGGTAAATTTAAGGTTTGGGTCACCAGGCCCAAACCCTTCGTATTCCGACAGACTGACTTCAACTCGATCGCCCTTGCAATGCCCTTCCAGAGTACGTTCAATTTTTGGAAACAAACCGCTATTATGACCATGAATATACTTGACTGGAATATCAACACGTTCTCTTATCTCACCCGTTTCATCAAGAATACTATAAGTGAGTTCAACGTATTTCTCTTTCTGAATTTTCTCTTCTGACATTAAATTAGGAAACCTTTTATGCTACCTTTTTATTGATTGATTATGTCATAAGCCCATGCTCAATCAATAATTACAAATTTTTTCAAACCGCCATATTCTATCAATAGCAGGTAGTGGTTAAAAGAGCTTTTTTAAAAAACCCTGTAAATCCCACTAATTCCCCCCTGCTTTTTATCTGCCAGAGCAGTTAACTTTTTATCAGCAAACTTTCCTGAAATACCGCTTTATGAACATCGCCCATACTTAGAATACCTATTAATTTATTGTCTTCAGTCACTGGAATACGGCGAATCTTACGCAACCACATCATCGAAGCAGCACGTAAAATAGGCATATCCGGAGAAACCGTCGCCACAACACGAGTCATCAGGTCATCAACCGTTTTATTTAACACGCTGCTGTAATCTTTTTCCATTGCCTCAAAATCAGGCTTCGAACCAGACTCCACCAACTCCTTCATATCAGGGAACATACTGCACAAAATATCTTTCTCAGAAATAATACCCACTACAATATTATCATCATCAACAACGGGTAAACCACTGATTTTATTGAAACACATAATAGTTGCAATATCTTTAATGGGAGTATCCGGCGTACATGTTTTTACATCAACACACATTGTATCTTTTACTTGCATTACTATACCTCGTTCTATCCTTAATTTAATAATTAACAACTCTTATTCTAAACCCTGAGACAAATTTCCAGCAGGATAAGAACGGTTGTTTTTCTTAGAAGATAAACATAACATGGTTTTTAGTTTTAAAAACCTATTCCAAAGTGGGTATATTTACAGAATTAATATTGGTTTTGATAATTAAAATTCCTTATTCAGACTATTTTTAGAAAAGTTAAATACTTTAAACTATGGATTTTTTACACCTAACC